>CALMZN010000057.1 GCA_937870675.1 uncultured bacterium | reverse complement strand
GCCTCGGCGACCGCCCGCGCGGCCCGTTCGCTGATTCCCAGCCTGTCCAGATGCTTCTTCAGTTTGGCTTTTCCCGCCCCCACGTTGACGAAGCTCGCGTCCGCGTTCTTCCTCATGTCCTCCGGCAGCGACGGGTCATCGCTCATGACCTCCAACTTGGTCGCCGCCGCCTCCTTGCCGTTCTTGGCCCCCTGCGCCAGCACCCACACGCCAGAGGGACCCACCAGAATGACGCTAGATTGATTGCTTTGTATGGTTTGGATAATATCGGCTGTTTCTCTATCACGGCCTACGCAGAGAGTCAAGCGACCTCTCTTGGCTTGCTCTGTCAGATCTTCAGAAAAAGCATCCAAAATTGGCGTGGCAATGGCGGTATAGGAGCGATTGATGCTGGTTTTTTTCAGATGCGATCTAGAGCGATAAAGCTGATAATTTTCATAGATACTGCGGTTGATGGTCAGCCAAGCAATAACATTTTCAATCTTATTTTCATCAATATTAAAATCATAAAAAAAGTTTCTGATTGACTGTGAAGACAATACCAAGCCATAGAGCAAGTCCACCTCAGCCATACGACGATCACGACGCTTGTGCATATGCAAATAGGCCTGGAGTAAAGTATTTTTCAATTCATCGCTAATCTCCTCATTATTTTGGACACTAGAGCTAAGCTGTGGCAAATTGTCATTGATAAGTTGCTGTAGATTTTCACTACCCAAACCAAGGCGGGCCAGCACTAATTTTATGTCTTTATCTCCGAGCAAAATAAAAAGCAAGTGCCAAGCGCTGACTGGAAAAATCTTCCGTTCTCTGGCATAGAGCCAGGCCTTGTCCATCATGACCGTGGTCTCTTTGTTCAAACTGTCAGCAATATTGTGCTGAACAAAAACATTTTTATTTAAAAGCAATTGTCTTTTTTTTCGTTCTAATAATACTGGCGCTGTCAGACGGTAATAAAAATACATATCTAAGACAATCAATATCCATAACCAAAAATTTTGCCAATCTGGTGTGATCAATAGTTTCAGCCATTTGAACGGATCGCACCGAACTTCTTTCCACATCAGATACAGAAAAAACATGGTCAGTAAACTGGCGCCGATCAAAACTATATTGATAATTAAATTAATTGTCTGTTTCAACTCCCGCACAAAAATATGCAGATAATCAATGGGATAATCCCAATATATTAAATCATTATTAATAAAATAAAAATAACGATGCCCTAAACAAGTCGGACATTGTTTGCCATCCACACTGCCCTGACCCTGACAGGACTCGCAATTTTTGAAAATTATTTCTTCAGCCATAGGGCAGGCAAGTTATAAGTAATACCCCAAACCACAACCACTGGCAATAAAATCCAAAACATTAAAATTATAAAATAAAACACTACCATCAAGAAAAATATCAGCCCTTTGTAAATTAATAACACTAGACGCATAAAAAAACTAATAATCCGACCTTGTTTGTCGTATTGGGCAAACATGGGTTTGAAAAGATTCCTCAAAAGCAAAATCAAGCCAGTAAAACGGTTGGCTTCTACCAGACCATTGGCAAAATATTCTAGGGCATTACGTAAACCCGGACCATACCACCAGACAGGAAAATACAAAATTTCCGCAATGTAATCCAAAATCAATAGTTTGCTCGCTTGTGTTAAAATATTCTTTGACACTTTTTTACAAAAAAATTATAAAAATTTCCTAGATAACACTTTATCCTGTTGAGAGTCGCAAAGCGACCTGTTCAACAGGATAAATTATAACATTTTTAGACAAATAAAAAAAGTCAAAGTATTTTTTGGCTTTTTTATTAAAGTAGAAAAAGATTCTATACTCCCACCATAACCACCACCGCGCATTTTTTTACTAGAAAATTTTTATAATCTATTTTGCTTAATTGCTAATCTAATTTTCCGCATTAGTTCCAAATAAAAATGAACATTGTTCATAGTAGCCAGTTTCAAGGCCAGTGGTTCTTGGGTCTTGAATAAATGATGCAAATAGGCCTTAGAATAATTTTTTAATATCTGATTATTGATTGGAGAAGTGTCTTTGGCAAACTTGGCATTGGTGATATTTATGCTCTCGTACCAATCATTGCGAGTCGAGCTTAGCTCGACGTGGCAATCCCAATAAGATTGCTTCGTCGCCCTACTCCTCGCAATAACGTCCTTCCATAAATACAATTTACCATGCCTAGCTTCACGAGTAGGTATTACGCAGTCAAACATATCCACGCCACATTTCACAGCTTCAATAATATCCTCTGGATAACCAACCCCCATGAGATACCGAGGTTTATTTTTTGGCAAAAGTGGCGCCGTATATTTGACTACCTGATACATGGTCTTGTTTGGCTCGCCTACTGCCAAGCCCCCAATAGCATAAGCATCGAAAGCCAAATCTGTGATTTCTTTGGCAGATCTTTGACGCAAATCTTTTTGATCTCCGCCTTGCACAATACCAAACAATAATTGTTTCTTAATTGTTCTATTTTTTTGTTCAAGCTTTTTTTTGTATTCTAGCGCTTGACCGGCCCAGCGACTGGTTCTGACCAAAGCATTGACTATATCCTGACGCTCAGCTGGCAAACCCACACACTCGTCCAAGACCATCATGATGTCACTGCCCAAAGCAACCTGAATATCAATTACTTTTTTGGGGTTCAAAATATGCTTGGAGCCGTCTAAGTAAGAAGTAAAAGTAATATTATCACCCTTGATCTGGCGCATCTTGGACAAGCTAAATACTTGATAACCACCGCTATCAGTCAATATTGGCAAATCACAGTTCATAAACTTATGTAAGCCCCCAAATTTTTTTATGATCGTAATGCCTGGTCGCAAATAATTATGATAAGTGTTGGATAAAATTATTTCCGCGCCCAATTCTTTGACTTCAGGTACTTCCAAGCTCTTTATAGCGGCCTTGGTGGCAATCGGCATAAAAAATGGCGTCTGAATCTGGCCATGAGCCGTCTGCAAAATACCCAAACGCGCTTGGGATTTTTTGGAAGTTTTGAATAAATCAAACATATTTATTATTGTACGATGCCTACCGACTGCGTAGAGTCAGCAACAACATCAGAGGTGTTCATCAGCTTGGAACGCATTACCACTTCTTCCAAACCCTTGGCCGTCACCGTAATAGGATTCAACAAAGTCATGGCCTGACCCTGATCAGCCAACTTTGGCGCTATCTTGATGGTGAATGAAACTGTAGTGGGCAACATAACATTTTTCATATCCGCTATATTCCAAGCCAAAGCTCTGGTGTCTTCATCAAAACTTAAAATGCCTTCCTGCACATCGGTCTCCGAAACAAACTCGACATCTGGCGGTAAATCGGACTCGGCTTTGATACTATTAAAATTACCAGTGGCTGAAACCAAAGACCAGACCACTAGATATTCTGTTTCAGCGCCTACTTTTGGCGGTATGACCCCACTGCCCACTCGCCGGCCGGCTAGCTCCCAATAAATACCGGCATTGAATTTTATACTTTCACCAACCGTCAAAGTAATGGCTGGCTGAACCTGCTCCCAATTATCAAGGCCTTCTATATTTATTTTTACAACATTATCCAGCATTCTTTCCGGAATGGGCTTGGCCACTACTTTGACCTTCCAAGAAAAATTCTTGGTCAAGCCCTTTGGCCATAGAGCTAATTCTGGATTTTTTTGCTTGTCCCAGATAATAGTGTTGTTATCTCGCTGACCATTATTGTCAGTGATTTCCAAGCTATCCCAATCCAGCACCTGACCATCAAGCAAACTGGAAATTTTGACATCACTCAAGTCCGATTCGCTATTGTTGGTGATTTCCAATTGGTAGTCCAAGCTATCACCCCAATTGACTATTTGATTTTCTAATTTATTATTTATTTGCAATTTGACAGAAAAATTCGGATTGATTACAGCAATATTTTTTTCCGCCCGAGCCAGCCGCCTAAATTTATCATTTACTTTGTTGCCGATTTCTACTACCAACAATTGAGCGACTTTACTATCAGTGTCAAATGATCCTTTAATGGTAATGATTTTTTCTTCTTCAGCTTTCAGGTCCAGCATCCAATAATCGCTGTCTTTCTGGGGATCAACTGAAATAACTGTAAAATCATCTGGGTACAAAATATCTAACAAACCAGAAAAATCTTCTTTGGTCAAATTTTTGCCTTTGATCTTATACTCTTGTTCTGTGCTCACCATGGTTTTTTCCACCCCCTCAACAATCAAAGACAACTTGCTTTCTTTGATCTTGGTTTCTACTTCAACTTTGCTATTAAAATCCGAATTAAAGTTGGCTGGCTGATACTGCATTACAAAAACGGTCTTTAGAACTTCATCAATATTGCCAACTAGCTGTCCTTTGATTTCTAAAACAGCTTCTTGCCCCACAGCCAAATCCGGCAAATCCCAAATAGTGGCGCTGTCATCTCGTGGCTTTTGACTGGACTCATCATAATAAAAGCCATTGGGCCATTTGACGCTCAGCTCCATCTTCTGCAAAGCAATACTGTCTAGATTTTTGTACTTGATCAAATAAGTTGCTTGATCACCGGAAATTATTTCGCTAGGATTCTCGACGCTTAGCTCCAAGCTGTTTTTGACTTGCGGTTTTTGCTGACTGCTAAAATAATAAAAGCCAGCAGCCGAAGCCAAAAATAAAATAAACAAAAATAGCAAACAGCCGCCACCGCGGTGCTTGGCTTTTTTCATAGTCCGATATTCTAGTGGCACTTTTTTGCTATTACGAATAGCTAGATTCTCATAACTTACTCTTTTTAGCGATGGACTCTGAATAGAATCCAAATCTTTTTTTACTTTAGGCATAGGGCAATATTTTTAAAGCTTGAGATGGCTGATCGAAAACCGTTTGATAATAAACTTGGGAAACTTTCAACCACTCTTTTTTTGTTTTATTACTTATATTTATTTTTATAAATTCCTCAAAATCCAAAGTGTTAATCGAACGCAAAAAAACCAAAAGTTCCGGATTGATAGGTAGATAACTATTTTCTTTGTGCTCTAAACATATTATACCCCGTCCGGGCAGATATTGGCTAGCTTGCTGGCTATCAATTATCTGGCGACAAAATAGACAAGTGTCCAATTCGGGCTGCCAACCAGCCAGTGACAAATATTTCCACAAAAAAACTCGCACTAATATTGATTTTTTCTCAAAACTAATTTTTGTATCATCAAGCAAGTCAAATATTTTTTCTACTTGTCTGTATTCCAAATGTTTGTTCTCAGTGCTTTTGTCTTTGAGCAACAGTTCGACAATAGCGGCCGCCAATGACATTAATTTCAGGTCTGTGCGGATGTTTTTGTAGTCATTGATGATGGCCGCGCCAGCCAGATGATCCAAGCGGCCGCGTCCAATCATAACTCGCACCCGGCAAAAAGGCAGCATATGGCCAGCCAACTTATTACCCGGTTTGGCAGCGGAGCGCAAAATAGTGTGTATCACTCCTTCTTGTGGCGTAAATAATTCATAAAGACGATCGGCTTTTTGCCACTCCCGAGCTTGCAAGACAAAGGCCTCTGTTTTGAATGACATTTATTTTATACCCAAAGTAATTTTTTCTCCGTCAATTTCTAAATCAATTTTATGTGTTGGCTCTTGAGTAAATTCTTCCCAAGCGCCAGCTGAAGTGCCAGTAATGAGTTCGGTTTCGTATTTTTTAACTAGCTGTTTCAAATAATCGGATTTGGTTTGATAAACTTCAGTGGGCTTATCGCTGGTTTGCAAGCCGGCAGTTTTGCGCAAATTATTTATAGTGCGAATAATTTCTCTGACTACGCCTTTGTCTTTGAGCTCTGGGGTCAGGTTGGTGTCTAAGGCCACTTGAAAATCCCCTACTTCAGCAATTTCCCATTGGGCTTGGGTTTCTATAGTTTCTATAGTTTCCACTTGCTCAACATTGAGCTCCTCGGCAATAATCAAAAAATAATCTTTATTAAGAGCTGATTTTTTTTCAACCACTACTCTAGCCAAGGGCTGTCTGACCCTGATGCCGGCTTTGGAGCGCAAAGCGTGAACTGCTTCTACGATTTTTCTGACCAGCTCCATCTGCTCCAAGACCTTTTTGTCCACCAATTTATTTTCATATTTTGGCCATTTGGCTAAATGCACTGATTCTTCTTTGTTATTAAATTCTCTATAAATAATCTCCGCGGTAAATGGCGTAAAGGGCGCAATAATTTTGGCTAGCTGTTTCAAAACATAACCCAAAGTCAAAATTGCCGCTTGTTTATCATTTTCGTCATCACCCTTGAAGCGTTCTCGGCTACGACGCAAATACCAAGTGGACAAAACATCCACAAAATCAAATAATGGCCGAGTGGCTTTGACCAAATTATACTCGGTCATGGCCGCAGTCACTTCTTGGAGCAAAATCTCGTATTTGCTAACTATCCATTTATCTAGATCATTGTCTAATTTTTTGGGTAATTCTTCGCCGGATTTTTTCTCGCCCGAAAACATCAGGTAAAAATTCAAAATGTTTTGTGTAAGCCCTGTAAAGCGTCGATAAACTACTTGCAGATCTTTTTCTGTAAAAGATAAATTCTCGGCCAGCATCACCGGCGATGACAATAGATACAAACGCAGGGCATCGGCCCCATATTTATCCATTATCAGATTGGGGTCAGGATAATTATTAAGATGCTTGCTCATTTTCTTGCCATCTTCAGTCACCACTATGCCGTTGACAATCACATTTTTGTAAGCAACTTGTTTTTTGATAGCCCCAGCAATGACATGCAAATAATAAAACCAAGCGCGGGTCTGATCGGCTCCCTCGGCAATAAACTGGGCGGGAAATTTTTTGTCAAAAGAATCTTTGTTTTCAAATGGGTAGTGAAACTGCGCATAAGGCATAGAGCCAGAATCAAACCAAGTGTCCAAAACATCAGCAATGCGTTTCATAGTACCGCCGCACTGACAGGCAAAAGTCACTTTGTCTACCACGTGTTTATGTAAATCATTCACTTCTTGGCCACTGGCTGTTTTAAGCTCGGCAATAGAGCCAAACACTTGTTTATCATCACATTTGTCACACTGCCACATAGGAATGACCGAAGCCCAGAAGCGCTGACGAGATATGGACCAGTCGCGAGCGCCTTCCAACCAATTGCCAAAACGGCCTTCTTTGATGTGCTCTGGCACCCAGTTTATATCTTTGGCGTATTTCAATAAATCGTTCTTTATTTTGGTGACCGAGACAAACCAAGATGAAGTCGCATAATTGATAAGCGGTGTGTGGCAACGCCAGCAGTGCGGATAGCTATGCTCGTACTGTTCTTTGGCAAAAATCAAATCCTTCTTAGCTAGATATTTTATAATCGCCACATCGGTTGACTGCACATCACCGATTGGCTTGACATGCAAGCCGACAAAATCAACGACTTCGGCTCTGATTGTGCCGTCATAAGCCACGTGCTGGACAAAAGGCAAGTTTTTTTCATTGCCCAAATTCATATCATCTTCACCAAAAGCCGGAGCAATATGCACAATGCCTGTGCCTTCTTCAGTGGTCACAAAATCAGCCACATACACTTGCCAGCCATTTTTTTGGTTGACTAGCTTTTCATCTTTGGCATAATAATCAAAAAGCGGTACATATTTTTTACCCACTAAATCTTTACCCTTAAATTCTGCTATTATTTCCGGATTATTAAATTTATCTTTCAGGGCTTCAAATCTGGCTTTGGCTAAAATATATTTTTTATCATCAGCATGAATTTTCACATAATCAATATCCTCACCCACAGCCAAAGCCACATTACCAATCAAAGTCCACGGTGTAGTAGTCCAAGCCAAAAGATAAGTACCTGGCTCATCTATAAGCTCAAACTTGGCAGTCAATGACAAATCTTTGACGGTCTCATAGCCATCGGCTACTTCTGACTGCGACAAAGTGGTCTCACAACGCGGACAAATATGCATGGACTTGTAGCCCTCATAAACCAAACCCTTGTCATATAGAGATTTAAAAACCCACCAAACACTCTCCATATATTCGGGATCCATGGTGCGGTAGGGATTATCCATATCCACAAAACGCCCCAGTCGCTTGACGGTCTTTTCCCATTCTTCTACATAGGTCAGCACTTTTGAGCGACAGGTCTCATTAAATTTATCTATGCCTAATTTATATATCTCGGCCTTATTTTTGATGCCCAATTCTTTTTCCACAATATTCTCAATAGGCAAACCATGGCAATCCCAGCCCCAACGGCGTTCGACTCGGTGCCCTTGCATAGTCCAGTATCTGGGCACCACATCCTTCATTATAGAGGCCACCAAGTGTCCATAGTGCGGAGTGCCGGTAGCAAAAGGCGGTCCATCATAAAACAAATAATCTCCGTGAGGCGCTTTTTGCTCCACGCTTTTCTGGAAAATACCATTATTTTCCCAAAAATCTATTATTTCCTTTTCCAAATCTTTGAAATCCGCCATGTTTGTTAATTTTAGTCAATAAATCAAATTTTAACGAAAATGCCCCTTTTTGGCAAATTTATTCTAGAAAAACAAAGAATAAATCTGTTGCCACCAACTCGGCTTCTTTTTTTTGCCGTGACAAAGCTTACAACGATAGGCCTTGTTTTGGTAAGTGGGATTAGTAAAAATTTTGTCTAATTTTTTTCGCATATGATTATATCAAAACCCTCCTACCCGTAAGCACGGGTCGGGTAGGAAGGTCATAATACTTTTTTTATTTCCTGAATGCTTAATCTTTTTTTTCTCTGCAGATAATCTATCTTGCGCAAAATATCAGTGGCTTTTTGCCTATCATAAAGCCGATAACCGCCCTGACTAAAAGCGCTGGGTTTCAAGATGCCTTCGCGAGTATAAAAATTGATAGTCGAGGGCAATACCGAATACAAACGAGCCAACTCGCCTATTTTTATCAATTTTTTGTCTTTCCCCTGTTTTGACATAAGGCGATATTATTATACAGCACAAACCATAAAGTGTAAAGCAATGCTTCTTACTTTATGGTTTAACTATTAAACTTATTAATAAAAACCATCGCCCTATGGGCGGTGGTTATGTATATGTAGGGATTAAAAAGTAGTCCTATTTATAATGTCATTCTGGAAGGAGCGTAGCGACTGATAGAATCCACTGCCATTTTAAATGGTAGATTCTATCGCTTCCCCCAGCCGCTCGCGAGCGGCTGGGCTCGCTCCAGAATGACCACAGGATAGTCGGGCTTTATTTTTCCACAAAACAAAAACCCCCGCGCTATTAGACGGGGATTTTATTTTAAATTTTTATTTATAGCTATTGATCATTTCCATGACCTTGGAATTGGCCGGCAGATCCTCAAAGCCAAAAACCTTTTGGCGATTGATCGCTAGCCAGCCAGTAGAATCATCTCCTCGTTTTTTGAGAACCTCTACGCTTTCGGTCGTGGTGGCAACACCTTCTTCTGTTGTCGGCTGGTCCACAGTTTGCGTATCAATATAATAAACGTCGCTAAGATAAATATTGTACGCATCTTCTTTGGCAACTTTGGCATAATATACTATGTTATTTTCTAAGTAAATTATTTTGTAATTAGCTTCCGCAACGGGCTTCTTGGCCTTCTGCTTATCAAACATCAAAAAAGTAGCTAGGGCCAAAATCAAAATAATTATTAATAAATAAGCTCCAGTGAGATTTTTCTTTTTGCGACCACTAGACTTGCGAGCCACAAAATCTTCAAATTCCATTATTTCTGGTGTTGCTTTACTGTTGGCGACTTCTTTTTTAATAGGGTTTTTTGCGCGAGGCATAAATTTGTATTTAATTGCTAATATCATAGCAGATATTTTAAAATTTTACAAAATTAATTGTCTATACTATCATATAATCAAGATGAAGAAAGGCGATTTTTATTTTTACTTGCTTTCCCAAGCCAAAATATCGGCTCGTCTTTTTTGGCGACTCCAAAGCTCTTTTGTGGACAGCAAAAGCATCATTGACCACGCTAAGCTTGACCACCCTCTAATTCCAAGTAAGCTCGCCCAAGAAATCAAACGCCTTTGTGTGGAAGAAGAAGCTCTGGCTCAAAAATTCGCGCAACTAGAAAATTATTTTACTATTTTGGATGACTGCTACCCCAAACTACTCAAACAGATTTATGATCCACCTTTATTTTTATTTTATTCCGGAAATTTAGAATTATTAAAAAGCGACTATTTGCTCAGCATGGTTGGCTCACGGCACACCACGCACTATCACCAGCAAGCAACTGAAAACATAATTAGTGAATTTTTTGGCTCGCCACTAATAATAGTCAGTGGCTTGGCCATGGGTCTTGACGCTATCTGCCATCAAGCGGCTTTGAAAAATAATTTACCGACTATCGCTGTTTTGGGTTCAGGAATGGACCAAGCTAGTTTTTACCCTAAAATAAATTTTGCTCTAGGAAAGGAAATAATAAAACAAAATGGTTTGATATTGTCAGAGTACCCAACTGGCACCAAGCCAGCCCTACACCACTTCCCCAGACGCAATCGTATTTTGGCTGGACTAAGTCGAGCTACGGTCGTGCTCTCTGGCGCCTTGAAATCTGGGACGCTAATCACGGCTCAAGTGGCCTTAGACGAAGGACGAGAAATATTTGCTCTACCCGGCAACATTAACCAAGTCCTATGTTGCGGTCCCAACAAATTACTACAAAATGGCGCTCACATCCTGCTGTCTAGTCAAGATATTCTAAATTTTTATGAACTAAACGGGCAAAGTAAACTGCCTATTTTGAATAATAATTTCACTAATAACGAAAAAATAATTGTTGATTTACTCAATATTGAACCCTTAAATTTGGAAAGTATAATCAACAAACTATCCTGGCCTTTGCCCACCCTACAAGCCACTTTGTCTTCTTTAGAAATAAAAAATATTATTCAAACAAATAGTGACGGACAAATAGAATTAAAATGGTAGGGCTTGATAATTTTTTTGCTTTGTTGTATAGTCAGCGAAATTATGTCATAATTTGTTTAAATCAAATTAGTTTATGTCAAAATTAATTATTGTCGAGTCCCCAACCAAAGCCAAAACTATCAGTGGTTTTTTGGGAAAAGAATATAAAGTGGAGTCCTCCTATGGTCATGTCCGAGATTTGCCAGTCAGCAAGCTCGGAGTTGATGTGGAAAATAATTTCGAACCCAGCTATACCGTGCCAACCAAAGCCAAGAAAACTGTCACCAATCTGAAAAAATTAGCCAGTAAGGCCGAGATGGTCTACTTCGCGACTGACGAAGACCGTGAAGGAGAGGCCATCAGCTGGCATCTGCAAGCATTGCTTGATGTGCCAGCCAAAAAGCAAAAAAGAATTGCTTTTCATGAAATTACTAAAAAAGCTATCCAGCAGGCCTTGGAAAATCCCCGTGACTTGGATAGTTTTTTGGTTGACGCTCAGCAAGCGCGTCGTATCCTTGATCGCCTAGTCGGCTACAAGCTGTCTCCTCTGCTTTGGAAAAAAGTAGCTAGGGGTCTGTCAGCCGGACGCGTGCAATCAGTGGCTGTCAGATTGATAGTAGAAAGAGAAGATGAAATAAAAAAATTCGTAGCCCAAGAATATTGGACCATTGAGGGTCTGGCTGAATATGATCAGCAAGATTTCAAAATAACTGTCTTCCAACATCAGGGCAAAACTTTGGATAAATTTGATTTGGACAAAGGCCAGGCAGAAATTGCGGTCCGTGAAATAACCCCAGCCAAACTGCTGGTCAGGCAAGTAGAAGCCCGCGAAATCAACAAAAAACCAGCCAGTCCTTTTACCACCTCCACCCTCCAGCAAGATGCCAATCGTCGTTTTGGCTACTCGGCCAAACAAACCATGATGTTGGCGCAACAACTTTATGAAGGCGTGCATTTGGGCAGTGAAGGCCATGGGGGTCTTATCACCTACATGCGTACTGACTCGCAAAATTTGTCGGCTGACTTTGTGGCGTCGGCCAATGAATGGATTGTCAAAAACTTTGGTGAGCAATATGCAAGTAGTGGCGGACGCAAATATCGCACCAAAGCCAAGCTAGCCCAAGAAGCGCATGAGGCCATCCGTCCGACTGATGTAGCCAACACACCTGACAAAGTAAAACAATATTTGGATAGTCGCCAGCACAAATTGTACTCCCTGATCTGGCAACGCTCAGTGGCTTCCCAAATGGTTGATGCCACTTTAGAAACCACCTCAGTAATAATCGATGCTAAAAACACGGAGTGGACCCTGAAAGCCACTGGCTCAGTAATTAAATTCCCTGGCTGGCAAAAGGTCTATGCCACTGGCAGTGAAGAAAATATTCTGCCAGCCCTCAAAGAAAACGATCAGGTGAACTTGAAAAATCTAGATGCCCTGCAACACTTCACTATGCCACCCGCTCGCTACTCAGAAGCCGGTCTAGTCCACGCCATGGAAAAACTCGGCATTGGCCGGCCTTCTACCTACGCTCCGACTATTGCCACCATTGTGGAGAGAAAATATGTTGATAAAATAGAAAAAAGATTGGCCCCCACAGAAATTGGCACTGTGGTCAACAAACTACTGATTGAACACTTCCCTGATATAGTTGACTACAACTTTACAGCGGAGATGGAAAATGATTTGGACAAAATTGCCGAAGGTAAGAAAAAATGGCAACCAGTGATAAAAGAATTTTATGAACCATTTGCTAGACAATTAGCTATGAAAGAAAAAGAAATAGACAAAAAAGAAATTACGGAAACAGCCACTGACGAAATTTGCGAAAAATGCGCTTCGCCAATGGTTATCAAACTTGGTCGCTTTGGCAGGTTTTTGGCTTGCACCAATTATCCAGATTGCAAAAACACCAAGCCCCTAGGAGAAAATGGCGAGGCCCAAGAGCCGGAAAAAACTAACGAGGTCTGCCCCAAGTGCAACTCGCCAATGATTTTCAAAACCGGACGCTTTGGCAAATTCTTGGCCTGCTCTAATTATCCCGAATGCAAAACTACCAAGCGCGTGGAGCAAGGCACTGGCGTCATCTGCCCCAAGTGCAACAAAGGTGAGATGGTCGCTCGCAAAGGACGCGGTGGTAAATTCTTCTACACTTGCAACAAATATCCAGAATGTCAGCATATCACTTGGAGCAAACCAACTGGCGAATACTGCCCCGAATGCAAACAGCTCTTGATCGCCGGACCAAAGGATACAGTCAAATGTGAAGCTTGCGATTATACTAAATAAAATACAAAAGAGACCTAAGAACGACTTGGGTCTTTTTCTTTTTATTGTATATTTGAACTTTTCCCCTAAAAATACTATGATAAGTAGCATATGACCAGCGTGACTTTTGAAGATTTGAGGGAAATATTGGCTGACAACTACCCAGGTGAAGACATTGGTGTCATCATCAGGGCTTTTCATTTTGCCTCGGAAGCGCACAAAGGCCAAAAAAGAAACACTGGTGAGGACTATATTTATCACGCCTTAGCCACGGCTTACAACCTAGCCAAGATGCGCATGGATATCCCCTCTATCGCCGCTGGCTTGCTTCATGATGTGCCAGAAGATACTGATTTTACTTTTGAAGAAATCAAAAATAATTTTGGCTCAGAAATATATCATTTAGTAAAAGGCGTCACCAAACTAGGAACTTTGAAATACCGAGGCCTAGAGCGCTATGCTGAAAATTTACGCAAAATGTTTTTGGCTATGTCCAAAGATTTACGTGTCATCATCATCAAGCTAGCGGATAGATTGCACAATATGGAGACACTGGAAGGCGTGCGACCAGAAAAACGCTTGCGCATTGCCCAAGAGACCATGGAAATTTTTGCACCCATTGCCAACCGCCTAGGTATATTCCGCGTCAAAATTGAGCTGGAAGATCTGGCTTTCCCCTATGTCTACCCCGAAGAATACAAATGGATTTCTGAATTAGTGCAAGACCGCTTGAAAACCGAAAGCAAATATATTGAAAAAATAAAAAAAACCACGCAAAAAGATTTGGCTCGGCA
>CALMZN010000056.1 GCA_937870675.1 uncultured bacterium | reverse complement strand
ATTTTTTTAGTATCAGGGTCAGTATATGCTTCATCTACTTTACCGCCGTCAAACCTACTTCTCAAAATAGACGCTCTAAATTCTGCTGACTTATCATCTATTAGATCTCCGCTTAACTTGCCACTATCCGACAACACTCTAAATGTAGACATCATTTCCTTCTGCTGTTCTTTTGACATGGCCTCAATAGCAGTAGATAACATCTTTGGATCTTGATTCAATAACCATTTGCCTTGTTCTGGACTCATGCCCGCTGGATTCATTTTACTAATGAAACGCAAATCTCCAGTTTCAGCCAATTGTTTGTCTAAACTTTCTATTGAATTGATAGCCATGCTTCTGGAGCGTAATTTTTCCAATGATTTATAATCTCCAGCTGCTAAAAATGCTTTTTGCATTTCATCGGCACGCTTTGGATCGATAACTGCCTTACCGGACAAATCAGCTATAGCTAATGACGCTTTGGCTTCACGCTTACCCATAAACCCAACACCTTTAACCACTGATAAATTATGCTGTTCTCTCTGTTCATCCGACATACCTTCCAAACGCTTATTATATTTCTCCTGTTTCCTCTGCCTACGATCAGATTCTTTGGCTTGCAGTGTTAAACCCTTTCTTTGCATAGCGCCAATACCCAAGGCCTCACCTGTCACTGCCAAGCCCCGGCCAGCAAAACCTCTGGTCTGGCCAATGATGCCTTTAGCGCCGCCTTCGCCACTAGTACCCTGCCAAGCCAGTCGAGTTGCTCCGCGAGCGGCACCAGCCACAAAGCCAGTGGCACCAGCGGCGGCGCCAATAGTAGCGCCTCGGCCAATACGACTGCCCCACTTCTGCAAACTACCCGAGGCCTTGCCAGCGACCGAGGCGCCAGCGGCGCCCGAAGAAGCAGCAAACTTCAAACCAGCCATCAGCAGTGTAATAGCAATCACAAAATTCAACATGTTGGCTGTATCGGCTACTTCACTGACGACTGTGTCGTATGTTTTGGTTTCAGTGACATAAGTAGTGCCATCAGGAGCTGTTGCATCTTCAGGGAAATAAGTAGCAATATTACCTTGCCCCACAATACTAAAAGCCAGCCACACAAAAAATGCCAAAGCCGGACCAGTGGTCAAATTCTTGGATAATTCTGTTTCCCATTGTCCATAATAACTGCTGGTTTTGGGAAAAGCCCGAGCCAAAAAAGCCATTGGCGCTAAAATAATTAAAATCCAAAAGCTAATAATACGCAGAACAAACATAATCAGTATCACGCCCATAACGACTGTGGTAATAATCATCATAATACCGCCCAAAATCATGGCCATTAAATAGGTGATACCAGTGAACGTCCCTACCACACCCTCTTTGATGTTCATTATATTTTGCAAACCCAAAGCCACCACATAATTGCCCGCCAGATTTTCAAGAACTGGCGCTAGAAATGTCAGAGTTATTATTTGGGAAAAATCAATCAATAAAGCCACAATTGATTTGCTAAAGTTTATCAAAATAGCCATCAGCAGTAATTTTGACAAAAGCTGACGATAGCCAAAACCCTGCACCTGCAAAATAGTGCCAAAAGCCATAAGTAACAGGATCAAAATAAAAAACATATTAGCCAAATCACGCACTGTCACCCAAGCCGCAACTACTTGTGGCTGACTCGTAAAGCCGTTGTAGACCCCAACCACATTAAACATTTTTATTTCCAACAACAAAATAATACTGGGTAACTTGATAGTAAAAAAATAAACAATGTGACCAAGCTGTGTGGCTAGCCAAGTGATCACTGCGTCGGGATCTGTTTTTATTGCTTCAGCACCCCCCTCTGCAGTTGATAATGTGTCTGTGCCAGTGATAGATGCTGGTTGCGCTTGAGTAATATTTGGCACAAAAGTGACAAAAGTAAAACTAGCCAACAAAATCATCAGCAAATACTTGGGCTTTTTAAATAAATTCATAAATATGTTTTATTACTCTAATGATATTTTTTACTCCTCTTCAGCCGTCACCACAATCCAGCCACCAAAAGGCGTCCAAGCGCTCCAATTCCCCCAGTTGTCCTGCACTCTGACCCTCGGCTTATAGCAATCCGCATTGTCAATATTTGGTTCTTGATTCACCACATCACCATCACAATCATATATCAAGTCGTTAGGTGCTCCCACTTGATAATCATGATAAAAGGTCTTATAGGCCTCGCGACAAGCTCGCTCCGTGCCACCAAAGCCCTGCTTGGTAGTAGCGGCTTGACCCAGCAGTGGAGCATCGACATTACACTCTGGTATATTATTTTTGTATTTACCAGGTATAGTGGTAATAGCGCTACCATCACCCCAATCAACGGAAATATTTTTGACAGGCATATGATCAGGATGAGCGTAATAATAAAACTTGAGTGAAGCAAAGAAAGATTTTTCGGCCTCAATACTGCCACCTTGCGCGTTATTGACTGTGATGCCGTCAATCACCGCATTGTCTGCGTCACGGCAAACATCAGCGCCACAAACTGTCAAAATTCGCGGTACAAAATCTGGACCGGCCTGAGTGTTTTGATCGCTAGTTGTGGCATCGTCATAAATATTATTTTCGCTATACAGCTCATAGGCGCTATTGGCGCTATTCCACTGCATATTATAAACCCGATAAAATATATAGGCCAACTGGGTGTGAGCTGATGCTAAGTTAGTCGTCAAATCATTGGTGCCCAAAGCATAAAAAGTAGCGGCCGCTAGCGGTGAAAAAGTGCTGGCGTTTACTGGCACACGGACATTGGCAACATCATTGCCAAGGAAACCCAAGGCCGAACCAAAATGTGTAAATTTTACAGTTTCATTGGTAATGCCACTATAATACACATTGGCATTTTGAATAAAACCGGACTTGTAATAATAAGATAGCCAAGTATTTGGCACCGGATAATTGTTGCGACCCGAATTGCCAGACCCAGTTTCATTGCGCCACCAAATATCAGTCCTGACCCAGGACTTATCACCCTCTGGATCAAGGTCAGCCACGATCTTGCACTGCTGATAACAGCTAGCGCCACTGCAAGTGGAGCCAGACATTTCAGCGGTGTAATAAATACCTGCCTCTATACAATCCTCGACTGTAGCGAATTGAAGGTAAGGACATGCATCAAGAAATGGTATTGTGTTGGACTCTTCTGTGACATCGGTAAGTACATCTGACTGCAGACAGCCATCACTAGAGCTCTCATCCACCAGCCAAGTAGTAAGATAAGGATAATAATCCACTATACTTCTTACTGCACCAAGAGCTTGGGCTATTAATCCATCATAAAGAGTATAATCATCACGATCAACATCCTCTCTCACTAAGCCATAATGAGTGCTCAAGAAAGATATTGGTTTTCTGCTCAAAATGTAATCCAGGCAACCATTCACCGATTGAACATCATGCATTGTGGTGCCATCAGGCGCTAGCCAAGTGTCACTACCATAAACAATAGAGCCATAATCTACACATAAATAAGGGGAAACCACTGTAGCATAAACATCTTCAACACAGTTCACAAAAGCACAGCCCGGATCATCAGTTGACGACCCACAAGAATCTACCAAAGCTCTATAAGGATCATCTGTCAACATGCAAGCTCGCCCTTTTGTCGACAATTCGCATATTGCCGCACCACTCACCACATCAGCCAACTCGGCTTTGACATAATAATTCCAAGCCCCTGGATTGCAATACTGTTCAAAAACTTGATGATAAGGCCCATTATCGCAAGCTGTATCGCCCGTACCATCTGTACAAGCGTCTGACGCGTCATCTGGGCTATCTGGCTCAGTGCTGACTGAGCTCTCGCACCCGGTAGTAGGATCAGTAGTTGTGTCGCCCACATAAATTCTAGCATCCACGTTGCCATCACCAAATCTGTTTGTATCCTCATCGTAGTAAAAAAAGTCCATTTTATTTGCTCCCGTGTCAAATAGACTCTTTAAAACCGCTTTATCAACGACCGGCATTTTGGACAAATTACTGCCTGGCATCAAAATAAAATCCTCTGTTGAAAACTTGGCTTCCCCAAAAGAAACCCCCAGTACCAAGCCAGCTTTTTCTATATATTCAAAAGTGTAGGGCAAAATAGTTGACGGATCATAGTGATTCATTCTATCTGGCCGTAAATAATTATAGCTTATCAAACTACTATTGCTCGCTATACTGTTCACCAAAATTTTTGACCCAGCTGGCACGCGGATCAATAAATTGCAATTCTGAGGATCAGTGACCCCACGACGACCACAATATATTCTACTTTCTTGCAACACATATGGTTCGGTCACTGAACAGAACAGCGCTTCCCGACCACTCGGATCATAATATCCAGCTTCGCGGTAGTTGTCATACAATGAACTGGTGCCAACTATCTGGTCGGCTGGATACCATTGGTTGCAATAATTCGTACCACCAGTGTCATTGACTACTCTAGAGTTGGCGTCATGCTCCAGGCAAATGCCTGACCAATTGTAGATGGTCTCGGCTTTTACTTTTTTGTCGCAGGTGCCGTCATTTCTAGAAGTGCCATCAGTATTGTAAGTATCACACAAATTATTTTGGGCAAAACCAGCGCTGTCCACACAGTCAACATTGGTATCAGTATTACCCGAGCTACAAATACCACCTGGGCTGGGGAAATTTTTTGGATAATAACGCACTGCCCCGCCAGCGCCATAGGTCACTTTGATATAGATAGCTTCACAGCCATTGGGCGAAGCAATAATTGGTTCCACCTGATCAACCTCGCACATATTGGCGCCAGCGTAAGCTTGCAAGCGATCTAGTCGACCAGAATCTGGCGATATAGATCCGGGGAAAGGCGAATCAGCTTGCGCATAACCCCTAGTTTCTACGCCAAGGGCTGTTTTGTTTTCAACTATAGGATTGAGCAGACAGCGACTACTGCGA
The DNA here is from genome assembly GCA_937870675.1 of uncultured bacterium. Classification (GTDB taxonomy): domain Bacteria; phylum Patescibacteriota; class Patescibacteriia; order UBA1558; family GWA2-36-10; genus CALMZN01. The sequence goes on along the minus strand of CALMZN010000056.1, from coordinate 19,754 downwards.
CAGATGCCATTGAACAGGTCGCCAGCAATGAGCGCCGTGCAAGACGCGCCCTCTCCGCTACAACTTGAACCGCTATACACTAGCTGTGGCAATGGCGCGATAGTCGAGCCAGCGTTGGTGACGCCCAAAGTGGCTATCGGCAACATATTTGGCACAGAGTAACCAGTGTATTCCTCATCGCCAAATTGGATATGATCATTCAAGCCGGTAGCTCGACTTTGATAATTATCAACTGTCAATGCTTGCACTTCCGGTGTTGTCCACTCACCGCACTTAGTGACATTATTATTGCTATCAAATTCTGTGCAAGTTCCTATGTCAGTACAGACAACTTTGTATCTATTATTATCTTTGTCCCAAACAACCGAAGAAGAGCGACAAGCCAGCCACTCGCTACACTGCCGGTCTTTGCGGACTTTGAGCAAAACATTGGAGTCAAGATTGCAGGGCGGATCAAGAGTGGTGTCTGTCGGATCGCAGGTCACTGGACTGACGGCTGTGCCTGTGGATACATTGAGGGCGTAGCTTTGAGCCGTGTCATAATTGACATTCACGATAGTATGATCGCTATTCCAATTGTTCGCTTCTCTGAACAAGACGCAACCGTTATTTTTGTTGACTTGGCCATTGCAGCTGGCCTTATCTATTTTTTCATTATTATAATAATAGTAGGGCTGACATTGCTCTGAAGTAAGGACAAAAGTACCACCAGCCACACTGCAATTAAACTCATTGGTAATGCTATAGCATTCGGTGGCTGTAAGCGTAGCGCAACTACTGCAAGTACCCATACCGCAACCAATCGGATCGGTCGGGTCATAAAAAGTTGTGCAGAGATTTTTATCAGTTGGACAGGAAGCCACATTTTCGCCCAAAGCAAAATCTCCGGAATCATAATCATTATCCGTATCCAAACAGCCCAGAGGCAGAGCATCTTTGAGATTGGCTGTTTTGAACCAACCAGTCACTATATTGTCGCCAACTGCCATATTGGACTGATAGGTGCAGGTTTCAGTTCTGGGATCTTTGAAGTAATAAGCTCCTTTGTCTGATGAGTATTCCTCGCAATACAAATCTTCGCTTAGGCACAAAGACGAGGCATATTGATCTGGATCATTTATCTTATAGACCGTCGGCAAATAATTAGGATTATCCCTATCTGGCACACCTAAAGATTGACAACCTTTATAGGCGACCGGACAAAACTTTCTGTTGTCTGGCACAAGATAGGTGATATTATCAGTCGCTACTGTAATCTGCGAAGGGTCAACTGGGCTGTCATGAAATGTTTCTGAAAATGGATTGTCAGAATTATGGGTGTCGATCACCATCATGCAACCAATGGCCTCCACTCGGCACAAATTCTGGAATGACTTCAAATCATATTTATTGTCATTGGTATCGGTATATGTCTGGCAACCCAAGTGATAACCCACATAAGGCGTATCGCAAGACACTGGCGTCTGCCAAGAATTCCTGATGACATAAATATTGCCAGCCACTTCTTTGAGTATAATGTTGTCCAGAAATATATTACCATTTTCATTGGCCAAATTACGCACAGAAGAAAACACAATTTTTGCGGTATTAAGATTGTAGAGTGTTGGATCAAGTTGGTCAAAATATTGAGTGATGGTGTAGTACTGCCAACTATCAGCTGGTATGTTCCGCAAAGAACTATCAGTATTTACACTGATCGGGAAAAATACTTCTACTCCTGAGCTATTTGTGATTGAGAGATTCCAATTGACCTGTCCGAGTGATACTGATGACTTCATCCACCAAGACAACTTATATTGCCTATTGTTTTGCACCGATCCTATGGCCACTTGAGCCGCGCCAATTCTATCTAGTTTTAAGGAGTGTCCGTCTCTTTCTAGTGACTCACTAGACAAATCCAGCACTGTGCCATCCAAGCCCTGCCAAGGCGCGTAGACAATACGCTCAAAATCATCAGTAAATATATTACGGACATTGTTGGCGGTGTTGCCATAATAGGCGCGACAGCCGTTTTGAGCGGCCGTACACTGACTGCTCAGTGATGGTATGGCTCTATATATAGTAGAGTTAATAGTACGACGATAGTCATGACAATCGTCACTGGCAAAAATTACTTTGTCTTGCAAGCGATAAAAACTATTACCAAGTGGATCAAAAAATTGTCGGCAATTGGCATTGACATTTGGATCATCTAGCAAGCTGGCTGTCTGTGGCCCGCAAGCAGCGACTGCGATTCCAATTCCATCATTACAAGAGCTACTACCTGGTAAAATATTGGTACAAGGTGGAATACCAGCCGTGGCTGGAATATTGCTCGGCAAGGCCTTCCAAGCCCTGATTTGATAACCAGCCACATCAGTGCCTTCCCAAGTGATGTAGTCCTCTCCCTGATCGACTGGCACGCACTGCCTAAGATAAGTATAGTATTCTCTGCCTTCACCACCTTGGGCGACAGCGTCAACATTGGTAAATTCTTCACAGCCAGTCATAGTAGCTGGACAGGTTTGGGCTGTGCTTGGTATAAAATTATAATAATTATAATCAGCGTTTGGATCTTCAATCAAATCAAAATTATCTGGCTCTTCGGCAAAAGAGGCATAGCCCACGCATTCATTGGGACACAAATCATTTTGCGAAATAACAGCCGGTATCATGGGATCGCCATTTGAAGGCGTATATCCTTGGCACCCGATTTCTTCGGCCGTGCACATAAAACGACTGCCATTCATGTAAATTTTACCGCCTTCACCATAATTGGTGTAGGGAGATGCGCCCCGCGATTGATTGATGATTTCAATTTTTAAATTATCATAATAGTGTGGCAGATTGTCCGTGCCATAATTTGATCCAAAACCAAATTGACAGCTAACGCTATTGCCGGTATTGAATACCCCGCTAAAAACCGTATATTCAGTGGAATTAAACAGATCAGGTGGCAACAATATATTGGCTTCGTCAAATGGCTCTCCGTCTCTATCATTTAGAATATTTTCTATTGAGCCATCTGGTAGGACATATTCTATTGAGCCATCGCCTAAGACATCGCCTATTAAGCCTAAGCTATCTGGCAAAAATATGACACCAAAATCACCATTGGCATCAAGACAATTAGCGACAAACAATCGCGCGTGGCCATCACCTTCTGCGCCCGGAACTTTGCGCACTGCGATAGACATCGCGTAATTTGTGTTGGGCACGACCGCAAAACGCAATTTATCAATTTGGCCGATTTGGCTAACATAAAGAAAATCAGTATTAACATTGGACAAAACTGCCCGCGAGCCACCAATCCCTTCGCCGTCAACCAGATTTATATAACGGGTAATATTCAAACCTTCATTGACAAAACCGTCAGGCAATCCATTATTATCGGCATCTATTTCAAAATCTCCATTGGCTACCAGATTCGCTTCAGTATCAGCCGCCATGATAATGTACTCTGAACAGCCAGCCATATCAGAGGGACAAACGGCTGACTTATTATTCAAAAACAAATCATTGGTATCAGTGGCTATATCCTGCAATACCCAATCACCATCATTGTTTTTTTCTTGGGAATAGCGCTTACAGCCAGCTTGGTCCGCTGAGCAATAATCCAATGATTGCTCCAAGTAAGAAGCTACTGGCAAATTATCATTTTGGAAGGTCAGACAGCCAGAATAAATATCGCCATCTTGACACTCATCGCCAGTGAAGCGCCAAATATTTTCCGTCTTAGTGCAGTAGCCATACTCACCCGCCAGACAATTGCCCTGATCATCCTCACGCAAGCAGGTCTTGACATCAGCGCAGTATTGTTGACGATTACTGGTGTCTGGCGACTCTAATACCGGCGAATAAACATAGGCATTGCACAGGGCTGGCGGAGATTTCAATATCCAATAAGGATCTACCAAATGATAAAATGGATTGAACCCTGTTGTGGTGGAAAATATGCATTTGGGATTGCCTTCTTCAAAGCAATCTATGGCCTGCTGTAAGGTAGCTGGCGCGGTCAGCGGACTGCGTAGGGCGGCCATTTCCCAACCAGCCGGAATAATATTGGCCTTTCTTAATTTTACTAAATTGCTATAGCACAAAGCATCTTTGTAGCACTCTTTGTTGGCATTGCGCAAAGATTCATCACTACCAATGAGTGGCAGATTACCCTTGATCAAACCATTGTCTATGGCTTCCTGCAGAGTAGTCCGGCTAGCCAAGGCCTCTAGAAAATCTGCCGAAATCACACAATTGTCTGGCTTGCGAAAATCCACTTCTTCCGGACAAATAGCAAATTCATCCAAGATATTATAGGCCTCCAAGGTCTCTGGTTGTATTTTTTGGAAATCGACAAATATACCGCCACCGCTTGTTTTGTCAACACTAGCCCCACCGCGAAGCTGAGCCAACAAACTAGAGCGCAAATCTGGATTAGTAGCTTTTTTGCCACCCAAGACCGACCACATACCGTCCTTGATCCAACGATTCATCAGCTTGGAAGTAAAAGTATTGACAAAAATATTTCCAGCCGTCTTCATAATCGTGCCAATGATACCAACTTCTTTTTTCAAAGCGCTATCAGTCACCTTACTAGTGTCTGTCTCCGCCACCACATTGAAGGTGACTCCCTGCAGTTGTAAAATAGCCATACAACTGGTCTTTATTTCTTCGGTAATCGGTGTAGTATTGTCCAGATATCCTTGACACTTTCTGGTTAATTCTTTTTTAGCTTCTTCTGCTTCTGACTCTTTTTGCTCCGCTGACTGACTCAATTTAGCAAAAACACCCAAATCGGTTTGCTCCAAAGAAAAACCATTGGCAAAAAAGTCCTCCAAGCCCTGACTGCCGCCTCTAGTATCAAGCTGGACTTTGATCAAATCGGCTGTGAAATTGTCGCCAAACTTAGCCCACTCTCTTTTTACTTTGGTCCAATCACAAGTTGGTCTAGGTGGAGCTTTGCTGTCAATCAAAGACAATGTCAAAGATAACTTGACTTGCAGTGAAGGATCACAAAGATTAAATCCCAAATCCTCAAAACTATTCTGACTGATTTGACCAATAAATTCTCCCAAAGCCGCGTCCCGAGCGGTTTGCAAACTCTTGGTAAAACTCTCTCGCTCAAACAAAGGCGTCCTGCCGGGTCCGCTGGTGGCTAAATTGTTGGCCAAATCATAAGCCAGCTTGTTGGCAAAGGTTGACAGGGTTCTGTTTATAATTTGAGTAACTATAGAGCCCTGAGCCGCTTCTACAGCTGTTTTGGCTCTATTCCAAAGCCATTCTTGGTAACGAGGCCAGTCAGACATCACCCAAACAGGACCACCAAAACCAAATCCTTGAGCTGGCCGACTGACTAGAATTACTGAAGTGGCCAGCAAAATTCCAATAATGGCTAATGTTAATTTTTTGTAACCCGACATAGAGTTATTTTATATTTATTTATTTTTTTAATAAATTATCTCTGAACTCGGTCAATTCTTGGGTGGTCATTTTGTTGATATCGGCTTCATCTGCTCCTGGCTGTACCAACAAAAATTTCCTAACCTGCTCCGGAGTGGTAGTGGCTGTCCAGGACTCAGCGGGGATGATTTCACTCTCGGCTATGACCTGAAAAATCTCCATCAAATCATCGTCAGTCAAATTATTTAATTCGTCTTGAGTCATGCCATTGTCCAGCAAAAATTGCCTGAACTCATTGAGCGCCGCCGTGCGCAAAGTCAGGTCAGTGTTGATAGAAGTATCCTGCAAAATATCGGACAATCTGTTTTCTGGAGTGATCAAGGCCAGCAAACTACAATCCTCCCCCGAGGGACAGGCGGGATCAGCGCCATTCTTGACCTCGTCAAAATCAGAAACACCGTCGCTGTCAGTGTCTTCCAAAAAAATACTAGTGCGCGTCTGATACAGCTCGGTAAAGTCCGATAAGCCATCACGATCGGTATCTTTGTTTTTCAGCTCTTCCAAAGACACTTCGGTGTTTTGGTTAGCATTCAACTCTTTTTGTATAAAATCAGGAATAACATAGCCAACATTTTTTTTGACATTGCCATACCAGTAGTTGACCACAAACAAAAACAAAGCTCCGGCTACCAGCACCAAAACTACAAATAAGCCCTTTTTGGGCTTGGATCCAGAAAAATAATGCTCTTCCGAGGCATTGATTAGATCACTAGTATCAAGCTCTTCATCAATGTTGATTCTATGCAATTGTTTGGCCATTTATTCGCCTTTAAGTTTTTATAATTATAACATAAAAACCAAAATAAACCAAAATAAAAAAGTCACTAATTTTTTTAGGTCATTCTGGAGCGCAGTCGCGTCTGACGCGACAAGCGATAGAATCCAAAACTCTACTTAAAATTTGTAGATTCTATCGATCGCTCCGCCTCCGCCAGTTGGCGGAGGCGGAGCTCTCTCCAGAATGACGACACAAAGTGAGCGGTACTTTAAATAAATAAAATAATTATTTTTTGTACAACAGTTCTGCCAATTTTATCCAAAATTTGGCTTCCAAATTCTCGGCGCGGACATTTTCACTAAGACCCATTTTTTGAAAAGCTTTTAGCAGAGAGTCCTTATCCAAATTTGGATCACTAAGTAAATTATTAAGCAATTTTTTTCTTTTTTTGGCATAGCCACGCTTTATCAATTGCCAAGTTTTCTTTTCTTCTACTTGGTAAGGCCATTTTTTTATATTAAAAATATGAATCACTGCTGAATCAACTTTTGGCTCTGGCCAAAAACTTTTTTTACTGACCAGACGCAAAATTTCCACTTGCCCACAAAGCTGTACAGCCAGCGCCAGCAAACTCATTTTTTTGTCCTTGGCCTCTATTCTTTGAGCCACTTCTTTTTGCACCATCAGGGTCATGCTCTGTGGCACTGGATCAAAAGCCACAAATCTTTGGATAAACTTGCCAGTCAGATAATAGGGAATATTGGCTACAATCTTATAGCTGTTTTTCTGGTGCTGAACCAAAATATCTTGCCACTTCTTTGGGCTCAAGGCCAAAATATCTTGCCATTGCAAGCTGATGTTATTGTTCACTTTGGCAATTTTTTCTAAAGGTGTTTTAAAGCTTTTTTCTATTTCAAAAGCCACTACATATTCAGCCCTAAGAGCCAATTTTTGAGTCAGGGCGCCTAAGCCCGGCCCCACTTCCAAAACTAAATCGTCTTGAGTGACCTTGGCTTTGGCGACTATATCACCCAAGACCTCTTCGTCCAACAAAAAATTTTGACCGCGTAATTTATTGGGGGTCAAATCATAACGCTGAAGCAAATATTTTATTTCTTCCTTGGTCATCAAAGTAGCATATATAACAAAGTCATGGCTCCAGCCAGCACAAATATGAGTTTGAAGGCCAAAATCTCACTAGGTATAAAAAACAAAGCAATATAAATCAACAAAATAGCCAGTAATTTGCCAATCACCAAACTCATTTCAAAAAATACCACCCTAGTCATGATGTGCTGATGACTGTCTGGGCTAATAATTTTGGCTCGATCATAGGTAATAGTAGTCAGTGGCACGCTCAAGGTGTTTTTGCCTAGACGAGAAAAAGTATCTAAGAAAAAAACACCAGTGGCATTGGCTACAAATATTCTAATAAACCAAGAGAGTGAATAAAAAGCGCTACTCAAGGAAAGAATATTTTTTTTATTATTTCTGTCCGTCAGTTTGCCCACATACAAAGTGACCATTGAAGTGACTAGGGTAGCCAGAGCCACTACCAAGCCCAAGTCAAACACATCACTGATAATGATAGAAATAAAAACTGGCCAAATTACCAAAACCACAAATTCCTCACCAAAACCCAAATAAGCCAAAAATTCCTGACGATGCTCTTGGCGAAACAACGCTTTGAAGCTTTTGAAATAACTAAAATGCTCGGGAATAAAAACTTCTTTGGTTATCAAAATCGGTATGTTGGAAGCGAAAAAAATTATTGATACTAAGGCAAAAAGTACGCCATAGCCAAACTCCGCGATGATGAAGCCAGCTAGGGCTGGACCAATAATATACACCAAGGAAGTAGCCACGGTCATCAAACTTATTTCGCGACCCTCCTCGTCTTTTCCAATATATTTGGCAAAATTAGCGTGATAAGCTGGCCAATAAAATAATTTTTGCAAAGTCAAAATCAAAGCCGCCACATAAAAAAATGGTGGATAAAATTGCACAAAATAAAGGGAAATATAAAACAAAGCATAAAGCGAAGTGCCAATCGCCAAGCTGGCCTCATAGCCATAACGCTTAGCAAACTTAGCACCCAGTGGCATGAAGATCATATAGGCCACATAAGTGACCAAATAAAATGAAACTATTTTCTGTAGTGAGTAGCCAATTTGATATAAATATACTGGCTCCCAAAACATGACCATGGCTAAACCAAAATTAACAATGATGGTGGAAAAATAAAGCTCGCGCACTTGCTGACGAACCTTGCATGGCAACCATGATGAAAAAAATCCCAAATTCAACATAATTTACCTTGTTAAATAAATTTAATTAATAAATAATTTAATAAGTATCTCATAATTCAATAATTTTTGAAACCTATTTACATAAGCTGAATTAAATTTAATTTTTTTAAGATTAATCTTAAAAAAATTATTTAACAGGGTAAATTATTTTTCCTTGACGCAGTATTTTTATTTTACCATTCTCGCTCTTGATAATAGTAGAAGGCAAGGTCAGCGGTAAATTTCCGGCATTGATAAGAAGATCTGGTTTGACATTACAGCGACTAAATTGCTCTTTAATCTGCTCAACATTATAGATAGCTTTTTGCCCAGAAATATTAGCTGAAGTGCTGACAATTGGATTAGCAAATATTTTGCTTAAGGCCAAACAAAAAATATTACTAGAAATGCGCAAGCCCAAGGTCTCTAAAAAATGTTTTTTTTGACCAAATAATTTAAAAGGCAAAACCACAGTGAGCGGCCCAGGCCAGTGCTGGGCTACCAACTGCCTAATTTTATCATCAAAAATTACTAGTTTTTCAGCTGTTTCTAGGTCAGCCACAATGACGGGCAGTGGCTTATCTGCTTGGCGCTGTTTGATGGCGTAGATTTTTTTGATGGCCTCTTCATTAAAATAATCAGCGCCCAAACCATAGGCCGTCTCGGTAGGATAAACAATCACTCCACCTTGAGTCAGTACTTCTGCGGCCTGGGCCGCAGTACCTTCTAAATTATTATCGCGTAAAAATACTTCCTGCATTAAAAAACAATACTAATAATTTTATTTTTAACATAAATAAATTTTTTCACCTTAGAGCCAGCCAATATTTTTTGCACTTTTTCTCTGGCCAAAATTTGTTTTTGCAGATCAGCGCTGTCTTCGGTATCCACTTGTAGCTCTATCATGTCGCGCACTTTGCCGTTGATCTGGATGGCAATAGTCAGTAATTGTTTTTTGACCAAATTCTCATCATACTTTGGCCAGGACTCATGCGCCAAGCTATGCTGGTGACCCAAAAGTTGCCACAGTTCCTCAGCTAGATGGGGCGCAAAAGGCGAAAGCAATATAAGCAATTTTGACCAAATATTTTGATCAATTTTGCTTTCCTTATCAAACGCGTTAGTCAATATCATCAGCTGAGAAATAGCGGTATTAAAATGCATTTGGCTAATATCTTCGCCAATTTTTTTTATGCTTTGATTTAGTAATTGTTCAATTTCAGATGAAGTGTCGCTTTTTTTAGCAAGCTTGGCTTGCAAATTCCAAAATTTATTAACAAAACGATAAGCGCCCACCACTCCCTGATCATCCCAAGCAATGGATTGGTCAAAAGGACCCATGAACATAATATACAAACGCAAAGCATCGGCGCCGTATTTTTTTATATAGTCATCGGGATTGACAACATTGCCCCGCGACTTGGACATCTTGACATGGCCTTCACCCAAAATCATGCCCTGAGCCGTGCGTTTTTTGTAGGGTTCATCGCCAACCTCCTTGGGGATGACGCCAATGTCGTACAAAAATTTAAAAATAAAACGAGAGTACAAAAGATGCAGGGTAGTGTGCTCATTACCGCCATTATACCAATCTACCGGCAACCAATATTTTATTTTCTTGGGATCGGCTAGCTGTTTATTATTTTTGGGATCAGTATAGCGGATAAAATACCAATTTGATCCGGCCCAGTTGGGCATGGTATCGGTCTCTCTCTTGGCCTGACCACCACATTTTGGACACTTGGTATTGACCCAAGCTTCAACCTTGGCCAAAGGCGACTGACCATCAGATCCGGGCTTGAAATCCTTGATATTAGGCAAAACAACTGGCAAATCAGATTCGGCTACTGCTTGCCAAGCGCATTTGGCGCAATATACCATAGGAATTGGCTCGCCCCAATATCGCTGTCTAGAAAAAATCCAGTCGTGCAGGCGATAGTTGGTGGTAATTTTTCCTATTTTATTTTTTTGCAACCAATCAATAATCTTTATTTTAAAATCTGCAACCGTAAGCCCAGTAAACTGACCGGAATTAATCATTACTCCACCATTGATAGCTGGATAGGCCTCTACTTCAATATCACCACCTTCTATTACTGGCCTGATTTCTAGTTTGTATTTTTTAGCAAATTCCCAATCACGCTGATCATGAGCTGGCACGGCCATAATAGCTCCCGTGCCATAGCCAGTGGTGACATAGTCAGCCACAAAAATTGGGATTTCCTCACCGGTGGCTGGATTGACTACTTTCAAACCTTTAATTTCCACGCCAGTTTTTTCACGAGTGGTATCTGATCTTTCTAAATCTGACTTCTGACGGCTGGCTTCAATATATTTTTTTACTGCGCTCAAATTTTCTATTTTTTCTTCCAAAGCATGAATGATAAGATGCTCTGGTGCTAGCACCATAAAAGTTGCTCCAAAAAGCGTATCTGGCCGCGTTGTAAAAACGGACAGTTCATTATTTACTTTTCCACCCACGGGGCGATCACCCTGTGAGCAAGACTTTTTACTTTCTACTTTGAACTTTATCTCCGCTCCTTCGGAGCGTCCAATCCAATTTTTCTGCTGTATTTTAATTTGCTCCAAAAAATCAACTCTATCCAAGCCCTCAATCAAACGATCAGCATACTTGGTAATCTTGAGCAACCATTGCTCTTTTTCTTTTTTGATCACTTCTCCCCCACAGCGTTCGCAAAAGCCATTGACTACTTCTTCATTGGCCAAACCAATCTGGCAAGAAATACACCAATTAATATTTTCCTTGGCCTTGTAAGCCAAGCCCTTTTTCCAAAGCTTTATAAAAATCCACTGCGTCCAGCGATAATACTCTGGGTCAGTGGTGGACAAAAATCTGGACCAGTCAAAACTAAAGCCAGAAGATTGCAATTGGCGGATATAGTTGGCAATATTTTTTTTGGTGGTCTCCTGGGGGGGGATATTTTTTTTGACCGCGTAATTTTCGGCTGGCAGACCAAAGGCGTCCATGCCCATAGGAAACAAAACATTTTTGCCTTGTAATCTTTGGTAACGGCAAACAACATCCAAAGCCGTAAAAGGACGCAAATGCCCAGCGTGCAGTCCCTCACCCGATGGATAGGGAAATTCCACCAGACCAAAAAATTTTTCTTGACTACTATCTTTGGCTAAAAAAGTTTTATTGTCTTGCCAATATTTTTGCCACCGGCTTTCAATATTTTTGAACTGATATTTTGAAAATTTGCCCATAATTAAACTAAAATTATAAAACAATTCTACCATTTAGAGCAGCAAAAATCAACTTTTCAAGAACCAAAGTGCCCTCGACAAAAGAACTAAATTATGATATATTTGCCAATACTAATAGTGCTTTATCAATTAAGTTATAATATTATTAGTATCTTAATTAAAAAAATACTGACTCGATTGGCTATTAATGTGGCTGATTTTTTGATTTGGCTGAAAAAGCGCCTGCCTTTTGTATTTGGACCCTTGTTTAAGCTCTTTTCATTAATCTTGAAAATACTTTTTTTGCCACTGATTTTATTGGTCTACAAAAATATTGTTTTGATTAAAATAAAAATTAAAAACCACCAACTAAAAAGTCAGGGGATTATTTTGTTTATAAAAAAATATCTGGCTGGAGCAGTCATTAGTTTGATCATTGTCGGCACTACAGCCAGCAACATCTTTGCCCAAAGCTTCAACACTGACGAATACGCTCAACGCACACTACTCTCTACTTTAGTAAAAAACAATGAGGCCACTTGGAGTGAGGTCATTGAAGAAAAAGCTCCCCTCAATAGACAAGCACCCGCTTTGAGCTATGTTTCCAATCTAGATACTTTGCAAGAGCCCCTGACCAACAATAGTGGCAATAATACTGGTGGAGAAATAATTGGCCTATCGCCTGACGCTACTAGCTTGGTGATGCTCAACTCTGACGAAAACAGTTTGGAAATGCCAGCGCCAACACGCAGCGAAAATGTTGACTATCTTGTACAGGCCGGCGATACCTTGAGTGGCATTGCCGAAAAATTTGATATCACAGTGAACACCATACTTTGGGCCAACAATCTGACTTGGAATAGCACCATCAAGCCAGGCGCCAAATTAACTATTTTACCAACCTCGGGCATTGACTATGATATTGTCAAAGGCGACAACCTAACAGCGATTGCCAAAAAATACCAAGCCAATGTTGATAAGATAATTGCTTACAACAATCTATCCAGTATATCCGACATCAGGGCTGGCGATATGATTTTTATTCCTGAGGGCATCAAGCCAACCAAAGTTGTTTCTTCTTACAAAGCGCCTACTGTGACCAGCAAACCAAAAACTGACGCTAATGTTTATAGTGATGACGATCTGCCACCAGCCAGTGACTTGTCTGTCAACACCAAATTTTTATGGCCAGTTTTGAGCCACCGCACTACCCAATATTTTAGCTGGCGCCACACGGGCTTGGATATTGGCGACAAAGTAGGCAATCCAATTTATGCGGCTGAAGATGGTAAGGTTGAGCGCTCTGGCTGGTCCACTGGCTACGGCTACAATGTAATCATCAATCATGGCAATGGTCTAGAAACACTCTATGGCCACGCTAGCCAACTCTTGGTAAAAGCCGGAGAAACTGTCAGTCGTGGCCAGGTCATAGCCCTAGTCGGATCTACGGGCTGGTCCACTGGACCACACCTGCATCTTGAAGTGCGGTTAAACGGTGTCCGAAAAAATCCTATTAATTATATAAAATAAATCTAAACAAAAAAACCACTGGCTAATCCCCCACCTGCCTGCCGGCAGGCAGGAACCCCCTTTGACAAGGGGGCTTAAATGTTCCTCCCCTGTTAAGGGGAGGTTGGAGGGGTTAAAGGGCGGTTTTTTAAATATTTTTTTATTTTATAATTTTGGAACATTAAGTTTGCCTGTGCCAAGTGGATTATAGCCACTATTAACTTCTTCGCCATCGGGATAGCCGTCACCATCTGTATCCGGCTTCAAGGGATCGGTGCCATAAAAACTTTCTATAGCATCACTCAAGCCGTCCTTATCCGTATCCGCGCTATTTTGTTCCTCATACTGCTTCATTATCCCTAGATTCATTTCCTCCATTTTTTTGACAGTATTTTCATAGGCCTGTTGCACGGTGATTATTTGGTCTGGCTTACTGATACTATGACCCTCCTCTATTTCAAGCAAAAAATTAAAATGACCAGTCAATGTAATATTTACGCCGTTTAATTCCACGGCATCATTATCCCAAATCATTTCTACTCCTTGGGTTGTTTTTGTTTTGTTGTTGACCCAGATAAAAAAATCCATATTTTGAATAATCTTTTCTATCTCCGCAAACTGCTCTGGATTGGCGGCGCGACTCTGAGCCAAATCTTGCTCTATTTTATTTTTGATATCTTGAACGGTCTTTAATTCTTCATTATTTAAATAATTTGAATTCAAAATCATAAACATGGCCAAGCAATCATTTATCTTGGAAGGTTTAATAGTCAATTGAAATTTTTTCAACTGACCTTCTCCACTTTGCTTGATTTCTTTGGTGTCTGCAATCTTAAACATTTCATAAAGTTTGAATTGTTTAAAATAATCATCCATCTTTTTTCTTTCTTCCAATTTTTTTTCCAGATTAAAATCATTGGGATTGACTATAAATCCGACATCGGAATTGCTTAATTTACTAAGATCATTCCAATTATAAGTAAGCCAACGATCTTTATTAAAAAACTCCGAAACATCAAGCCCAAAACCTGCTAACAATTCGTTGGAAAATTCTTTATTAAATTTGAAATAAACATCCTGACCAATTTGTTTATAGTCCAACGAATTATCAAAATCAAAACCATCAGCGCTGACCACTATTTGCGCGTTACCATCATAATCTCGCCCCACAATGTGGTTCAAACCTTTGAGTGAAATGTTGAAATTGCCGGTATCAGCCACAATCGTGCCTAGCTGGTCGTTCGAATCGCCACTGGAATTATCTTTTGAAATTTTGACATCTATGGTGAAATCAAAATTGGAGACAAAATTTTGATAAGGAACTTCTAGCTTCAAAACTATCTGTCTGGCAAAAAGCATGGTCTGACCATAAGCATAATACCAATAGCCACCAGCCCCCAAAATGACCACTAACAAACTCATCAAAATGAAGCTTATGGTCTTTTTATTTGATACTTTTGGAGAAATGGGAGAATTATTTTGCTGACTAATTTTTTGCGCCAAACTAGAATTCGCCGAAGCTTGACCAGGCATCATGGGACTTGAGGTCTTTGGCGCTGGCTGACTCACAGCCGCGACTGGGACGGGTGGTGAATCAGGAATTTTCATACTAGGCGGATTAGCACTGCTACTACCCGGCATGGTTTTGACCTGAATATCACCGATTACCAAGTCGTCTTTTTTTGCTTGGGGAGTGTCCATAAAATTTTTTAAATAATCTATTAATTATGCTATGTAAATAATTTATCTTGAAACCAAAGGAACAAAATACCCAACCAAGCGACATTAAACAGTAAAAAGCTAAACCAAGGTCTAGTATTGAATCTTTTGTTTATTTTAATAACACTAAAAGACCAAGCAATCAACAAAAATAAAACACCCAAAGTGTTAGCGCCACGATAAATATATATTTGAGCAAAATTATAAATTACAAAAATATACAGCAGGGTGTTTATTGAGGCAAAAACAGCGTTCATAAAATTGGACTTCCCAGACAAAGTTTTTTTGAGCAGATCCATATTCATTTCCAAAAAAGTGGAAATAAATAAATAATAAAACAAACTAAGCACAATAGCCCAAAGCACAAAGGTCAAATATTCACGATAACTGAAATAAAAATTTACAAACGAAATCATAGATTTAATGTAATTATTATACCACAAACTAATATCATATCAAAAAACCACCCAAGCGAGTTCAAGAAAAGCTGGGTGGCAATCAAAAAATTAATTACAACTATGGCTTCACAATTGTCCAGAGATTGTTGAGATTGTTGCCCTTGGTGTCACCTGGTTTCAAATCCTTGACATAAAGATAAAGCGGTTGACCAATATAAGTGACTTGCAGTGTCTTGTCTGCTCTTTCAAAAGTGCCCAAAGCGCCAGTCACTGCCTTGTCGACCACACCATTATTTAGCTTGATAAATGGTGGCCAGGTTTTGGCGCACTCTCCTGTACAAAAACTTTGACCATTTTTGTCACTTTTGAAAGCGTAAAGTGTGCGACCTTGCGCATCTACTAGATAAGTGCCTAGTGCTTCCGTACTACTCGTCTTCAAAAAAATTATTTTTGAATTTTGGATTTTATTTTGGTACATTTGGCGACCGTTGGGAGTGATACTCCACAACAAAAAAGCCGAGCCAATAAAGGCAAAGAATAGAGCCATTGTTTTCCAAAAATTAAATTTTGCTTTTGCCATAAATTATTTGTTATTTTGTTATTTATTTTTATAGAAAAGATCGACCTTTGAATATTGCTAATATTATAACACTTTTTTGAAAATAAAAAAATAAGAGCCACACCACCAAAGATAGCAGTGCGGCTCCAGTTGATCCCGCGTGAGGGGATGGGTTCTTGTTCTGCTCAAGACCTTACGGGATGAGCAATTACCCCTTTAGGAACTCACTATGGAGTTCACCCTGTCACACGGACTCCAGTCATCCTACTTCTTGGGAAAGACCCGGTCGATGGTCTCCCGGAAGATCTCCTCGGCGAACTCCATGAGTTCATCGGGGTCGATGCCGAGCGCCTTGGCACCGCTATGAATACCCCGCTTCGTCTTGCAGGATACGTTTGCTCCTTCCTTGAAGACCCTTTCCTTCAGGATTAATAAGGCGATCTCGCCACGACGCTTGTCGTTCAGCATGACTGACCTCCAAATGTACAGTTGCTACGCTACCTGGTAGCCAGGTTCCCTGGAAAGATTTTTCAGGGATTTTATATTATAGCATGTTATATAATTTTTGTCAAACATAAAAACAACCTCGAAGGTTGAAAAATGGCATCATTATAAACCCAAATAAAGCGAATTGTCGAGTGGTCGAAGATCATGAGCGAAGTCGCGTCAGACGCGACGAGTCAAATGGTCGAAGACCATGAAGAAGTGTCCCTCGGCGCGCTACGCTTGCTCGGGACATTCGACTCCTTCGAGTGGTCGAAGTCCGAGGCAAAGCCGAGGACGCAGACCATGAGCGAAGTCGCGTCAGACGCGACGAGTCAAATGGTGCCCCCGGCAGGATTTGAACCCACAACCTTTTGGACCGGAACCAAACGCTCTATCCAGTTGAGCTACGAGGGCAAAAATTTAACAAAAAACCTATTTATTCAACAAAGTATAAAGCAAGCCCAAGGCAGAAGCGGCCATCAAAACAAAGGTGAACCAGACCAAACTACGCGATAATTTATTACCACTATAATCACCTAATATTTTTTTGTTGCTATTGATCTTGGCAATGACAAATATCAAAGGCACAGCCGCCAGGCCATTGAACACGGCGGTGAACACCAAGGCCTTAAATGGATTGATGCCAATAAAATTCATGAGCAGTCCGACGAGCGTCGAGGCAATGATCACCGCGTAAAATCCTTTGGCTTGGCTCAATTTTCTGTACAAACCCTCTTTCCAACCCAAGGCCTCTGACAGCGCGTAGGCCGCGGATCCTGCTAATACTGGTATACCCAACAGACCCAAGCCAATTATACCAATAGCAAAAATATCTTTAGCAATTTGTCCAGAATTAGGAAATGATTGTACCAGTGGCTCTAGGGCCTTGGCTGCCTCAGCCGCTGAGTTGATGTCAGTAATTCCATTTTTGAATAAAACCGAAGCAGTGGTAATGATAATAAACCACTGCGCCAATTGGGACCACAACATGCCAACAGAAGTATCAATCCTCATATTGTGCAAAAATTTTTTCAAGCCATGCGGTGTGCCGCCTTTCTGTGGCAAATTGTGATGAGCAATCTCCTCCTCCACTTCTTCCGAGGCCTGCCAAAAAAACATATAAGGCGTAATCGTGGTACCAAAAACACCAGTGATAATAAATAAATATTCAAAATCAAACTTTATGCTGGGTATAAATGTGGCTCTAATAATCTCTCCCCAAGAATGATCAATAATCAAAGCAGTAAAAATATAGGCCACCAAAACCAAAGCTAGCCACTTCAAAAATTTGACATATTTTTTGTAGCTAACAAAAACTTCCAAAGCCACAATCAAAATCGCAAAAGCAATCGCATAAAAGGCAAAAGGCAAATCCCAAACCAATTCCGCGGCACTGGCTATAGCGCCAATATCCGCTCCGATATTTATAGTATTGGCAATGACTACCAAAAAAACCACAACTAACAAAGCTTTTTTAGAAAAATTTTCTTTGACTACGCCGGCTAGACCTTTGCCTGTCACTGCGCCAATACGCGCGCAGGTCTCCTGAATAGCAATCAAAAGCGGAATCTGATAAAAAGCTGTCCAAAGCATACCAAAGCCAAATTGCGCGCCGGTCTGCGAATAAGTGGCAATACCCGAGGGGTCATCATCAGCCGCGCCAGTGATAATGCCCGGACCTAAGATACGAAAAAAACGATTAATCTTGTTTGGTTTTTTGTTGTTGGGAATTTTCTTTGTTTTTGTGTTTTCAATCATAAAAATAATATATATTATATCCAAATAGTACCATAATAAAGAAAAATTGTGAAAATAAAAACAACCCCCTAGGGACTATTTTTTATCTCGTGTCCTTCGACTCGTTCACTTTGTTCACTCGCTCAGGACATTCGACTTCCACTCATATATTTACTTTAGTGAGTGGCCGAAGGCCATGAGCGAAGTCGCGTCAGACGCGACGAGTCGAATGGCGGAAGGAGCAGGATTCGAACCTGCGGTCCCCGTAAAGAGACAGTAGTTTTCGAGACTACCCCATTAGACCACTCTGGCATCCTTCCATAATTTATTTTTAACCCTCAAGCACTTCCGCCCATCCTCGACCCCGATACTCGGACCCGAGGGGAGGCGGACCAACCTCGAGCTGACTGGCACCTACCCAGATGAACCACATACTTTAGGATATTTTACCTTACTTGTAAAGTCAAATACTATACTCTATAATAACCCCGGTGGGCTGTCTTTACTTTAGACAGTCTTTGTTCCAACGCAACCTTAAGGAGAAGGTATGCTACTGCGCGTGACTACCCACGGCCAACGCGTCCTCTTCTGTGTGAATGCCACGCCAACCTACGAGGAGACCAGAATCACCCTGCCGGCAGGCACCTACAATTTTCGTGACCACCCCAATCCTCTGAGACCAAACTCGGACAACAAGTGGTTGGTGCTTGAAGAAATCGAACTGCAAGGACTAGGACTAAAACACGATGCCATTGTTGGCATGAGCTACAATGCTCTGATGTTCTACGGTAGTCCTGCTTGTGGCTATGCTGATATGATGATGGATATCGAAGACATCACGCCAACTATGATTGTTGTTCAGCCGGTGGTCACTAGCAAAGTAAGACCAAAAAATCCTGCTCGTCAGGTCATCCCTCTGCCCATCCGCTACCACCCATCATTTATTCAGTATTGCCCGCCACGTGGAAACTCCAATGTCTTGTATCTTGGACTCCACAGGGTAAAAAAGTATAATTCAAGAGCTCGCCGCGTATGCAATGGCTGAAAAGCCAATGCTCTTCTCCTGCCCATGGCCACCGAAAACTCTAATCGGTGGCCTTTCTTTATACAAAAAAGGGAACCGTACGCGCCTGCCTGCCAAAATTTGGTGCCAGAGAGGAGACTCGAACTCCTAGGCCTTTCGGCACACGGCTCTGAACCGTGCGTGTTTACCAATTTCACCACTCTGGCCTAAATTATTAAATAATACTTATAAATCAAATTTGGTGGACCAAGTGGGATTCGAACCCACGACCTCTGCAATGCGAATGCAGCGCTCTAGCCAACTGAGCTATTGGCCCTGAACTATTCGTCGCTTTGCTCCTAGAGTTTCAGGACCTAAGCCCCAAAACTTTCAAGCAAGAAAAATAATTATAAATGGCTGTGCCAACCGAAATTCACAAAGTGAGTGAAGGTTGGTCGGGGATACCCGACTCGAACGGGCGACCTCGGCGTCCCGAACGCCGCGCGCTACCAACTGCGCTAATCCCCGATAATATAAATTAACTAGCAAACTACATTTTAAATTAATTGGCGCGTCCGCTAACCCCAGCCGGAGGCTGGTCCGCCTTGGGCGGAAACTGCCCGCCCACCATAGCGTCAGTAAACTAAGGATGCCACGCCATGAAAATCAGCTACCAGAATACCACTTTTGCCAT
>CALMZN010000055.1 GCA_937870675.1 uncultured bacterium | reverse complement strand
ATAAGTGAGCCAAGGTTCGAGGTTTAAGGCCCGGGTAGGTTCCTCATAAGCCTTTGATTCACTCATTTCCACCCTGAGGTGGTCATGGAAGTCATTGACTTCGAGGACCGTGTCACAAGATCTTGCATCCACCTTGCGGTGGCACTACATTTAAAAAGATGATTATGACCTCCTCGCAGACACCCCGGAGTTTGACCCGCAAGCCGCCGGAGGGGCTTTTTGCCCGGCTCCTGGACAGTCTCACGGACTTATATGCCCTGGTGCTGGACGAGGATCTCCGCATCACCTATGCCAATGTCTCGTTTCTGAAGCATTTCGGACTCAAATGGGAAAAAATCAGCGGCCTCCCGTGTCAGAATTTGGGGCGGCCCTTTCTGGGCACCGACGGTCTTCCGGTGGGTTTTTGCCCCGAGGAGTTCAGCCCCTGGTATCCGGCCCGCACCCTCCTGACCCGGGAGGCCCAGGAAAAGGTCTCTGTTTATGAGTGCACCCTGAACCACCTGGAAGGCAGCCGCGGGGCCAGCTGGAACCTGTGGTCGCTCCGGGATGTCACCGACCGCTTCCGGCTGGAATCCCGGGTCCGGCAGATGGACGAACTGGAGCGCAACCTGGTCCAGGCCTCCATGGACGGGGTCATCGTCAATGACATGCTGGGCAACAATACCAACAATGTTCAAGAGTCAGCTGTTAATGGCTTGGATGTTTTGTGCGATCCGATAAAGAGGCAGGCCATCATCAATCAGTATTGTGAATAAATTAAAAATTTAAAATATTATTTAACGGGCTTAATACTTAAAATAAACATATGAGAAAAGGATTAGATGTTTTTTTAATTATTTTGGTAAGCACTATTTTGGGTGGATTATTTGGCTCATATCTGATAGTCAATAATCTTAACAATTTGCCGTGGGTTGGTGTTAACAATTTTGAAAATTCTATTAAACAGCAGCTTGTCAGGCAAGAGGAAATTTCAGTGACCGATGTTGTAAAAAGAGTTTCTCCGTCGGTAGTTTCTATTGAAATACAAAAAGATGTATCAAAGAATGTCAGTGTTGATCCTTTTGGCGATTTTTTTGGAAACTGGCCATTTTTTAACCAGCAACCAGAAAGCCCCAAAACCACTGAGCCGGATTTCCAAAAAGTAGGCGGTGGCACTGGCTTTATTATTTCCAGCGATGGCCTGATAATGACTAATCGTCATGTTATTGAAGATGCTACAGCAAAATATAAAGTAATACTGAATGATGGTCGACGTTTTGATGCGGAAATTGTGGGCACCGATCTGTTCAATGATATTGGCGTCTTAAAGATAGCGGCTAGTGACTTGCCAATGGTTGAATTTGGTGATTCTGATCAGTTGGTGATCGGTCAAAGTGTGGTGGCTATTGGCAATGCTTTGGCTGAGTTTTCCAACACGGTCACTGTCGGTGTGGTGTCAGGCATAGGTCGCAGTATTGTGGCTGGCACTGGTGGTAGCTCGGAGAAATTAGCCAATGTCATTCAAACTGACGCGGCGATCAATCCGGGAAACTCTGGCGGACCATTGCTTAATCTGTCTGGACAGGTGATTGGTATCAACACCGCAATTTCCAGCCAAGGACAATTGATTGGTTTTGCTATTCCCATCAACTCAGTCAGACAAATAATTGACAGCGTCAAAAAGACGGGTGAAATTATCAGGCCTTATTTGGGCGTCAGGTACACCATGCTAGATGAAGATAAGGCCGAGAAACTAAAGCTAGATATTACGGAAGGCGCTTTACTGGTGCCAGGTAACACGACTACTGACACGGCTGTTTTGCCGGACTCACCAGCTAGCAAGGCGGGCTTGCAAGCCAATGACGTGATTACTGAAGTCAATGGCAAAAAATTAAGCAAAGATTATGACTTGGCTCAAGCTATTTCCCAGTTTCAGCCCAATGACAAAATAAATTTGAAAGTTTGGACCAAGGGTCAGTTACGCGATGTAGCCGTGACTCTGGAAAGATATAAAAAATAATAGTGGAAGAATTACGTAAAAAGATTAAAGAACTTTTGTTGCAAGTCGATCAAGCGATAGTTGCTTTGGATATTCCCCAAAAACATAAGCGTCTAGATGATCTGCGTGTTCACACCCAAGGTGCGAATTTTTGGCAAAAAAGTGAAGCCGCTAGTATTGTCAAAGAAATGAGTAATCTAGAATTGCAGATTACGGACTGGGAAAATTTGAAAAAACAACTAGAAGATCTGGAAATCGTGTGCTTGGATAATCAAGCTGATGATTTGTTGGGGGAGTTTGCAAATGATTTTGCTGATCAGCAGAAAAAATACGAACAATTAGCTAAGCAGTTGCTTTTGTCTGGCCAGTATGATCAGGCGCCAGCCATTATTACTATCAATGCTGGAGCGGGCGGAGTTGATGCTCAAGATTGGGCTCAAATGCTGGAACGGATGTATCTTAGGTTTGGTGAAAAAAATAATTATCAAACAACTTATTTATCAAGGACTGTCGGCAACGAAGCTGGCATCAAAAGCGCTACTTTTAAGTTCGTAGGGCCTTTTGCTTATGGCTATCTCAAAGAAGAAGCTGGTGTCCATCGTTTGGTGAGATTATCAGAATTTGACGCCGATCATGCTCGTCATACTTCTTTTGCTATGGTCGAGGTTCTGCCGGAAATTATCGAGCCCAAAGTAAAAATAAATGATAGTGAGTTAAGAGTGGAGACCTTTCGGGCCTCTGGTCACGGCGGGCAGTCAGTCAATACCACGGATTCAGCCGTGCGGATTGTGCACTTGCCGACTGGTTTGACGGCTGTTTGCCAAAACGAGCGTTCGCAACTACAAAACAAAAACCAAGCTTGGCTTGTGCTTTTGAGCAAATTAGAAAGATATCAAGCCGCTAAAAAAGAGGAAGAACGGCAGGCCTTAAAAGGTGAATATACTGCCGCGGCTTGGGGCAATCAAATTCGCTCTTATGTTTTGCATCCTTACAAAATGGTCAAAGATCATCGCACAGAATATGAGTCCCATGATCCCAACGCTATTTTGGACGGGGATTTGTGGCCCTTGATTGAGGCCAGTTTGCGACAAGTAAAAAAATAATTTTTAGTATTTCATATTTTTGGTAAATTATTGTATAATGACAGGTAGCCATTAATATTTTTTATGTTTGAACACCTTGGTCCCTTAGCTTACAATAGACCAAAGCCCAAGCGTTGGCGCCATCGTTTTGTGGTAGCTTTTTTATTTTCTTTGGGCATATTTTTTTTAGCTACCATGATCGTGCCAGGGCCAAGCTCTTTGGCTTCAGACACTAGCCCAAAAGTTCATTGGCAAAGCAGTACTTTGGAACAGCGAGTGAGTAGGGGTTCTACCCAAGTACAGTTGTTTCAGCTAACGATAGATTCGCCAGTATCTGGCGCGGGTCTTCAAAAAATGAAAGTTTATGTTAATGGGCTTTATGATGCTCAATACCTTAGCCAGTTGAAACTTTTTCATCAAGGAGTGCAATTGGGGACTTTGCTAGATCTGGATGAACATGGTTATTTGAATTTTAATCTCAATGATTACAAACTACCGGCTGGTACTAGTCAATTTGTCATTACTTTACCAGAAACCAAACTACTGGCTACTGGCACAATCATGCAATTTTCTGTTGAAAACAGAACAGATTTGAAACTTACTTATCAAAATCAGCGTCTTGTTCCGACTGGCAAGTTTCCACTGCTTAGCGGAGTGACTCAAATTGTCGATCAGGGTGATTGGCAGGTCTACAATCGTACTAAGCAGGGAAATTTTATAGTACCGAGTCGTGGTCGAACTTTGTTGGGTATCATGTCCTTGGCTAGTGGCGCAGAATTATTAGATATCAAAACTATTGAATTTGGCTTGGAGCAAGCCAAAAAACAAAAGAACGATAACATTGAATTTGTTTTGATCAATGACGGCAATATCGTGGCTACGGCTACTAGCACGGCTGGCCAAATTCTTTTTGTGATCAATAAACCCTTAGTAGCCAAAATTAGTTCTTTGCTTGATATTGAGCTTTATGCCAAAGATTTGCCAGTGGGGGATTATTTGTTCAGCTTAAAAAATATTACTGGCAAGGGCTATGTGTCCAACAATATTATTTCTTGGACAGAACCACTTGTATTATCTCGCGTGCATTCTTTGAGTGATTATCCAGTATTTGAGTCAGCCGTTGTGGATCCTTCTTTACGCGCGGGCTGGAACAATGTTTTTTCTACCAAGATCAAAGCGTCAGGGAAAAATAAAATAAATTTTTATAAATTTACTTGGTATTATCAGGCCAAGAATGCCACGGTGCGTCAGGCCAAAGTTTTTGTGGATAGCAAGTATTATCCCATGGATGTGATTATCAAGGACAATATGGTCATAGCCAAGGCCGAGTGGAGTAATCCTTTGTCTATTGATGTCGAAGGTCATCTGGTGCAACTTATGCTGGATGTTGATCAATTGGGCCCAGATAGCGTGATCGAGGCCTATTTACAGCCAGATATAATTACTACTGATCCAGACAGCATTTGGGAATATAATATTGTCTGGTCTCATGACGCTAATTTAAAAAACAGTTATTTATTGCCATATTTGCCTTTGGCGCCAACCGTCTTGACTCACATTGACTAATTTTGTAATTGGACTAAAATAACAGCGCTTAAAGAAAGCGATTTTGAAGATGCCGAAGAGCAGATTTTTTCTTTTGGTTAGCTGTATTTTTTTGCTGGCCACTGCGGTCAGTTGTTTTTTTGATATTGTTATCTTTTATAATTGGCTAGCTGATAAAATAATATTTTTGTGGCTAATATTTTTGCTGGGTATTATTTTATGTTTTAAAAACAGATATTTTTTTGTAGTAGCAATTTTGATTTTAGTAATTTTGCGTTTATTTTATTTTAGCAATAGTGAGGCGCAAATAAATAATTTTCAGTTTGCTAAAAATTATGATTTTTCCAGTGTGGTTTTGGATCGCGACAAAGCTTTGGATGCTTGGGTGTATGTCATAGAGCCCACTGACGATATATTTGTCGGGCGAATATTATTAAAATCATCCCTATATCCAGAATATCAGATCAATGATTATTTAAAAATAAATTGTTTTATCTATAAGCCAGAGCCAATAGCCATGACTGGAAAAAATACTTTTTATTATGACAAATATTTGGCCAAGGATAAAATATTTTATCGTTGCGCTCAAGCCAGAATTAGCAAAATAGGGCATCAGAATAGCTGGAACGACTTTGTTAACCGCGGGCGTAATTTTTTTAGCAATAATATAAACAAATTACCCGAGCCCAGTGGCGCTTTTGCCAAAGCAGTAATTTTGGGCAATCAAAAAGAAGTGCCAAAATATTTAGTCAATCAATTTAGTCGCACTGGGCTGACACACATTATCTCTATTTCCGGCTTGCACATGGTCATTATTATTTGGCTGATGTATGCCTTGCTAGGCACTCTTGGCCTATATCGTCAGCAAGTGTTTATTTTTTTATTTTTGGCATTGCTGGCTTATTTATATTTGATTGGCTTCATTAGTCCGGCTCTTAGGTCCAGTGCTATGATTTTATTGGCGCTTTTGGGGCCAATTATCAAGCGCCAAACTTTTTCTCTGTATAGTGTTATTTTTTTGGTTGATCTTTTTGTACTAGCCAATCCTTATTTTTTGTTGTTTGATATTAGTTTTCAGCTGTCTTTTTTGGCGGTTTTTGGCTTGATATTTTATAGCAATTTTTTTAATCAGCTATTTAGAAAAATAGGCAATACTTTCAAAATCAGGGAAACTCTAGCAGTCACTTCGGCCGCGCAGGTCTTTACTTGGCCACTGACGGCTTATTATTTTGCCAATATGTCATTAATTGCGGCTCTAGCTAATTTTTTGGCTTTGCCACTTTTTCCTTTTATACTAGTGCTTACCATACTACTAGCGATATTTGGCTCGGTGCCAATTTTGGATCAAATATTTTTGTGGCCCTTGGATTTATTACTGCGGGCTATGTTCAAAATCATGGAAATATTAGCTAGTTTCAAATATTCGGCTTTAAATATTGCTGGTTTTGACTGGCAGTTTATGCTCTTAAGTTTTTTTATTGTTATTATGATTACCATATTATTAAAACCCCAAAAATATGAAGCACCAGATTAAAATTATTATTTTTATTGTTTTACTGACTTTAACTTTTTTGTTTTTTAGCATCCAAAGTGAAAATAATTTTCAGGCCTGTTTTTTGGATGTGGGTCAGGGCGATGCTGAATTGTTTCGCACACAGTTGGGCCAAAATATTTTAATAGATGGTGGTGCTGATAATAGTTTGTTGCCGATGCTTGGCCAGTGCTTACCTTGGTGGGATAGAAAAATAGATTATATTTTTATTTCACACTATCACGATGATCATTATGCTGGCTTGGTAGATTTGCTCAATAAATATCAGGTCAAAAATATTATCACTACACCGGAAAAGCCAAAGACAGCTCTATATTCGGCTTGGCTTTTGTCTTTACAACAGCATGGCTTGAAAGAACAGATAGCGGAAACTGGCCAGAAGTATGATTTTGGGCAGGGCATTACTTTGGAAATAATCAAAGCCAATGATGTGGATAGTAAAAATATCAATGATGATTCTTTAGTTTTGAAAATATCAGATGGAAGAATAGATTATTTGCTAGTAGGGGATTTACCTAGTGAACAGGAACAGATTTTGTTGCAGAGTGGGTTCAATATTGACAGTGAAATTTTGAAAGTCGGGCATCATGGCAGTAAGTATTCATCTTCTCCGGAATTTTTGGCAGTAGTCAAGCCAGAGTTGTGTGTTATTGAAGTAGGGACTGACAATAAATTTGGTCATCCGCATCAGGAGGCCTTGGATCGCTTGGACAAAATGGATTGTCAAATAAAAGAAACCAAGGACTTAGGAACTATTAGAGTGTTTAGTGATGGCAATAAATGGTGGGTGGAATAGGGCGTTTGCAGTTTATTCGTCATTGCGCGAGGAGCCTCGAGCGTAGTCGAGAGGCGACGCCTGCCGGCCGCCTGCCTGCCGGTAGGCAGGGTAGGCAGGAAGCAATCTACGCTTGTAGATTGCCACGCCCCGTCGCGCTTAGCGCGACGGGGCTCGCAATAACAATGAAAATGCTAGCTAGTTTCAACCCGCTGGGTTGACCTTGGTTTATATTTTATTTGCTTATAAGATATGTTATACTATATTTAGTTCTTTATTCAAAGGAGATGAAAGAAATGCGAGCCAGAGGATTCTCAAATGCTGAAGAGTTTAACAGTATCAGAGAACATTTTAAGTCAATGGACAAGCTGTACCCCGAGGAAGCCAAACGAGCGGCGGAGACAGTGGTTTGGCTGTATCGTGAGGCCAAGATATCTTGGCGCAAACTCGTCATTCCTTGTCGCGTTTCGGGCTAGCCAACGGCTAGCCCATTTTATTTGCTTTTTACTAATATTTATCCTATAATTAAAGCACTAAAAATACTATAAAATATATGCCTGATAAAAAAATTAAAATTCTCTTGATAGAGGATGAAGAAATGTTGGCCAATATGTACGAGGTCAAGTTCAAAAACGAGGGCTATGACCTAGTCAAAGCCATGGATGGCGCTGTGGGCTTGGAAATGGCCAAAAGCATGGCTCCGGACTTTATTCTATTGGACATTATCATGCCCAAGATGGATGGTTTCTCAGTACTCAAATCCTTGAAAGAGGATCAAAGCACTAAAAACATACCAGTGATGTTGCTGACTAATCTTGGTCAAGATGAAGATGTCCAGCGTGGCAAGCAACTTGGTGCCGTGGGTTATCTGGTCAAAGCCAACATCACTCCTTCCGAAGTTGTGGCTTCAGTCAAGCGTGAATTAGAAAAACTTGGCAAATAAAAAATAATAGCTTATAATAATTCACCCGATATTTAATTAAAGGGTGAATTTATAATAATAAATAAATTTATGGAACAACACATTGAAAGAAGTTTGGTTTTACTGAAACCCGATGCCATCAATCGTGGTCTAGTTGGCGAGATATTACATCGTTTTGAACGCACTGGTTTGAAAATCATTGGCTTGAAAATGGTTTGGTCAGACAAAGATACGGCTATGAAACATTACACGGAAGATTTGGCCAAAAGACGTGGTGAAAAAGTTCGTGAGTTGATGATTAATATGATCACCTCTGGCCCGATTGTGGCTATCGCCATCGAGGGTGTTGAGGCCATTGAAGTAGTTCGCAAAATGGCTGGAGATACTGAGCCAAAAAAAGCCGCTCCAGGCACTATCCGTGGTGACTATGCTCATGTGTCTTATGGCTATGCCGATAAAAATGAAATTGGAGTATTTAATTTGATTCATGCTTCCTCTAGTGCCGAAGAAGGCGTGCAAGAAATAAATGTTTGGTTTAATGATTTTGAGTTGCAAGATTATAGGCCGGATTACATTAAACATACTATTGCTAAGCACGAATAATATTTTAAAATAGCCCGCCGACCCTAATCCCTGAGTCAATTAACCCCTCCAACCTCCCCTTAACAGGGGAGGATTTTTGTTTTGGAAGCCCCCTTGTTAAAGGGGGTTTGGGGGATTAGGGTCGGCGGGCTTTAAAATTGCCTAATTTTATTGCTTATTTGTCCTGGTTTTAAGAATATGCTATTATAAATATAGGTTGTTAATATTTGACAATATACATAACTCTACAACCTGACTCCTTGGGGGTCTCAAATCGGCTAGGGCTGTGGTTCTAGCTTGCGGACACCCACTTTTTACGGGGAGTTAGCTATTGTCAAAACAAACAACCACAGTCGTCGGAGTGGCACTTTATTATTAAGCGCAAACTATGGTAGATGACTCGGCAATTAGGCGTCTGATCAGCAATAAAATGCGATTAAGACGTCTTTTTGTTTTTAGACAAAAAAACACTCCCACCACTTAGGGAGTATTTTTGAAAATATAAAAAAATTAAAATTAAACAGTGGCTTCCTTTTTTTTCTTATTGATGCTTTTGATGCAGGAAGTGCAAACAGATGTTCTTTTGCCGTCAATTTTTTTGGTCTGCAAATTGATATTCATGCGGCGTTTGGTGGCAATGTGGGAGTGACTGACACTATAGCCCATGATAGCTTGTCGTCCACAAGTTGAGCAAATTCTAGCCATATACTTTGATTTTTCTAATAATTAAGCTATAATACCTGAATAATATTTCAATATATTAGCACGAAATTATTAATTTGTAAAGACATATGCTTATTGATTCATTGCGCGACAGCCCTAGCACATTTACGGCCATTTTTTTATCAATTGTCTACGCCCTGACTATCCATGAATATGCTCATGCTTGGGCCGCTTCGGCTATGGGCGATCAAACAGCCAAAAACAGTGGTCGTTTGTCACTCAATCCTTTGGTGCACATGGAGCTTTTTGGCACCTTGATGCTACTGGTGGCTGGATTTGGCTGGGGCAAGCCCGTGCCCGTCAATCCTTATAATTTAAAATATAGGCACTGGGGTGAGGCCTTGGTTTCTTTGGCTGGCCCAATTGCCAATTTCTTAAGTGTTATTTCTTTTGTGCTTATATTTCGACTGGTATCACCGCATTTTGAGCCGACCAATATGCTCAATATTTTTCTGCTTTATCTGATAATGGTCAATGTTATTTTGGGCGTTTTCAACTTG
>CALMZN010000054.1 GCA_937870675.1 uncultured bacterium | reverse complement strand
TACCTCGTCAATAGCTATTGTAATTTCTGACTGTATTTTTTGGGTGGCATATTCTTTGACCACGCCTAAACGCAAAGTTTTTTCTTGGCTTTCACAAGCGCGTGGAAAATCCGATACCAAGCTGTCAGCACTAGTGCTGTCATGTTCATCAAAACCAGCCATGGCTTGCAATAAATAAGCGCTGTCTTTGACTGTCTTAGCAAGCGGACCTACCTGATCCAAGGATGAAGCCATAGCAATCAAACCATAACGCGATACACGACCGTAAGTTGGCTTCATGCCCACTACTCCGCAAAAAGCCGCTGGCTGTCTGATAGAGCCGCCTGTATCTGTGCCCAAAGCCACTGGTGCCAAGTCGGCGGCTATGGCGGCGGCCGAGCCACCAGAAGAGCCACCCGGCACCCGCGTGGGATCGATGGGGTTTTTGACTGGACCAAAACCAGAATTTTCATTGGACGAACCCATGGCAAATTCATCGCAGTTGGTCTTGCCCAAAACAATCACTCCGGCTTTTTCTAGGCGCTCCACTGCTGTTGCTGAATATGGCGCAATATAATTCGCAAGCATCCTGGATCCAGCTGTAGCTCTCAAACCCTCGACCATGATAGTATCCTTGATAGCTATGGGCAGACCCAAAAGCTTGTTGGGTTTCTTTTTGGCCAAAAGAGCATCTATTTTTTTGGCTTCAGCCAAAGCATTTTCATTAATACTAATAAAAGAATTGGTTTTGTCTTTTTTTATATTAGCCAAAAAGGACTTGATCAATTCCTGAGCGGAAAATTCCTTTTTCTGATACCCCTTATTTATTTTTTCAATATCCAGTTTTTTTGTGTCCATATTTCTAATTATCAAAAACTTTTGGCACCACCAACAAATCACTATTTTTTTTACCCTGATTCAAATGCTGACCTTTAAAAATTTTTACTTTATCCTCACGCCAAACTGATTTTTCCGTACTTACTCCGGTCAAGCTTTCTGAAACATTCTCAAGTTTAAGCTTATTTATTTTATCAACATAAGCCATTATTTTGCCCAACTGTTTTGGCCAACTTAAAAACTCTTTAGCTGATAAATTTAATTTAGCTAGGTCAGCAATTTTTTGAATTGTTTTTTTGTCTAAAGCCATAATTATTTTTTCTTCCAACTATCAATATCCAATACCCAAAAAGTAAAAGCCACCAAAACTAAAGTTTCTAAAGAAAACAACAAAACATTGAATAGCCACCAATTAATAATATACCAATCATGTCTGACACTGACTAGTGGCAATAGTATTATACCAGATAATAAAACACTGCCATAATAATCAAGCGGGGCAAGGGCCAGCCATTTTTTGTGCCACCAAATATGCTCTTTTTTGAATTTTTTCAAAGGATAGTGGGGATTCAAGACAAACCACAAAAAATCCCACAACACCACAAAAATTAGAAAAAATGATAAAGTTTTGAGCCAATGCTCCCAAGACAAGTCAAGACCAAAAACATAAGGCAAGTGAAAAATCAAAAATACAAAAGTGAACATAGTGATATGATAGCCAGTTGCCTCTCGCCCGCTCATGAATTTTATGTACAATTTGATGTACCACTTATCAGAATTCGGACGCCAAGTTGGCAGATTTTTGGCCCAGCCATTGGGACCCTCAATCTGAATTTCTAAAATTGCCAAAACTGTGGCGAGAATAAAAATGTAAATGTTGGTCAAAATTATTTCTGACATAATTTTATTTTAATAATTTTATAAACTCCTGCTCGTTAATTATTTTAATGCTTTTCAA
>CALMZN010000053.1 GCA_937870675.1 uncultured bacterium | reverse complement strand
TCCGTAACTTGAAGTAACAAGAAAATCTTTACCTAAATAGCCCTCGATTGTCTTTGCTTTTGCAGGTGATTCTACTATAACTAAATTTTTTGGCATTATATATTCTTTTATTCAGCTTATCTAATTTTTTACAAAATAAGATGATTAAATAATATCACTCTTCAACTCCGCTCAGAGTGACTATTTTGAATGATTATTTATATAGTCATACTGAGCGAAGTCGAAGTATGACACTCTTATTATTAATTCAAATAAAGAATTATTCTGATTTCGCCTAATAAGTTCTTTAAATTGAAAAAAAACGCTTGCAAATTAACCGATAAAAAAAACAAAATTCAAAGTTATTTAGTGAGCATCATCATTTAATTGTTAATTAGTTCGTTTTTATGATGAAAAAATTGATAATATTTGATGTGCGAATCACAATTATTGATTGAATCGAATTTGAAAAAATATTTAGATACCGTTTTAAAACTTTTAGCAGTGCCATTTATTCTGCTTATTAAGATTTATCAATTGCTAATATCACCGCTATTTCCATCATCATGCAGATATACACCAACTTGTTCACATTACACTTTAGAGGCATTAAAAAAATACGGGTTGATTAAAGGCAGTTGGCTGGGAGTAAAAAGAATTTCACGCTGTCACCCTTGGGGAGGCAGTGGATATGAGCCGGTACCATAAATAAAATTCTATGGCAAAAAAATCTTCATCAAAATATTCGTAGTCATCATCTTGGATACGGTATTTTATGGACTCCAAGGCCTGGCGACGATACATAACGACCGCCCCTGACAAACCAAACACCTCTTGGGTCTCCATTGGTGGATTATCTTGGCCTTGTAAGTAGTCAACAACCGCTCGCCGGCGATCAATCTTCAAACCAAATGAATCAACTGTCTCGGTCAGCAAACTATTGTCATAATCCCAATAGTACAATTTGCCAGCTACGCTAGCGGCCTGTTTGTGCTTAGCCATAAAATCTACCAGGACTTGTAAATAATTTTTATCCAAAACAACATCCTGATTGACCACCAAAACATAATCTGACTTTGACCATTTGATTAACAAATTATTACCTTTGGCAAAACCCACATTTTGTTTTTGGCGGATAATTTTGGCTGGCGGATAATACTCGCTTACCACCGCCACGGAGTTATCAGCCGAAGCATTATCCAAAACCAAAAGTTCCCAATTTTCAAATGTTTGTTCCAGCAAACTATTCAAAAACATGGGCAAATATTTTTCGCCATTCCAAGTGAGCAAACAAACAGTGACCGAAATATTTTTTGCTATTTTAGGCATAATTTTTTGTATTGATAAGCCCTAAAATCAGTAAGCCCAAGCCCAAAGGATGGTTGAGATAAGGTGTAAAAACATGAATTAAAGGCAGAGCCAAAAATATGGCTAACCAGGCAATAAATTCTGGCTTTGACCTAATTATAACATAAAGTGCCCTAATAATATAAACTAAGCTATAAACGAAGAATAGGGGCAATAAGAGGCCTCCTTTGAGCATAAAATCAAGCCAGCCCCATTCAAAGGAAAAAGTAGTCCTCTGCCCGTTCGGATTTTGAGCATTTTTGCTACGCGGGTCTTGGCTCAAGAAAGTCAGCTCCTGCCCAAAACCATGACCAATAAGCGGAGCATCTTTAATAGAATCCCACATCACCGGCAATAACAATGTTCGGGTGGATAGAGCGGCTTCTTGACTGCTCAAACTACGATTATGCAATAAATTTATTTGATGATATTTTGGCACATTAAATAATATTATTACCAAAACATAAGTTGTCAAAGCAATAAAAAACAAATACTTTAAGCTTAGCCAGATTCTTTTGTTTAGAAATACTAAGACCAGTATAATCATTAATAAGCCCAGCCACAAACTTCTAGACAAAGAAATATAAATAGCCGTGGACAAAATCACTAAATAAAAAAACTTTTTAACGCTTAGCTTGTATTTTATAGTTCGATCAAAAATAATTGACCAAGCCAGTAGTAAATATATTTGCGACTGAAAAAATATACGCGCAAAGCCATTGTCTAGCATAGTAATTTCTCCAGTTCTGGTATCCCTAATCCATTTATACAAGCCCAGCAAATCAAAACCGCTTTGGGTAAAAAAATAAAAAACAAGCATAGTTTTGACAGCGATCAGCAAAGAGCTAGCTAATAAAATATTTATTATTTTCTTGAAAACATTGGCATTATAATATTCCAACCAAAGAGGCAAATACAAAAAAAATAAATAAGCATTAGCGTCAAAAAAAATATTGCGCAGTGAATGGTGGTTAATTATAGCTAACAGTGTCACAAAAATAATCAGGGCTACGTAGCTTACAAAAATTCTTGCTATTGCTCTGTTTTGAAATATTTTTAAACTTTTATATTTTCCAAAATTAGCTATTAAAAAAAACAAAATACTGACAATAAAAATCAACCAACGCAAACTAAAAAAACCATATTCTATACTGCGCCCCATACTGCCCCAAAATAGTTCAAGGATTGGCAATAGTATTAGCCAAGATTTATTTTGACGATAAGCAAAAACTAAAATCCCAGCTAGTATTATAAAAAAAACAATAGCCAAAGGATTATAAAACCAAGCTAAGCCAGAAAGTAATTCTAAAAAAAGCAAGATGCCACTCCAAAACAAAATTGGTTTATTGTTCTCTAATTCGTAAAAAGAGAGCATACAAGACCGTTAATAATAAATTAATAGGCAAAATGATCATCAAAATAATACTTTGCCACCAGGGCTGGTGTTTGAAAAAATAACGCAGTAAACTACGATTGAACATCATTTGTTTGTGCACAGTTGGGGCTTGTTCAAAACTGGCGCCACCATAGTGAGTGACTGAAAAATCTGGCACAAATTTTATGCTCAAACCATGCTTTCTGGCTCGCTGGCAAAAATCCACTTCCTCAAACCAAATAAAATAGCCCTGATCAAATAAACCCAAAGCGTCAAAAACACTGCGTCTTATTATCATAGCCGCGCCCATTATCTGCTCCACAGCCGTTTCACGCCTATAATCAAAGTCCGGATATAAATAATGCGCCAAAAATTTTTGCTGAGGAATAATGTTTTTTAATTTTAACAAAATCAAAATATGTGAACGCCAATCAGGAAAACGCCTAACTGATTCCTGCACACTACCATCTTTATTTAATAATAATGGACCGACAATAGATACACCTGGATTTTCAGCCATATACTTCATGCTCTTGGCAAAAAAACCATCGCCGATAACAGTATCGGGATTTAATAAAAATATAAGCTGACCATGCGCTATTTTAATGCCTAAATTATTGGCATAAGCAAAACCCTTGTTTTGACCCAAGGCAATGGTCTTTACTTTGGGAAATTCCACCATCAGCATTTCCGAAGTGCCGTCCTGAGAATCATTGTCAACCACAATCACCTCTACTTCTTCGGGATCTATCTGCTTATAGATACTATGCAAACATTGCTCCAGCAATTTGCGTACTCGCCAATGAACTATAATCACCGATACTTTTGGATTCATATTTTAAATTAATTTTTTATTAATAATATCCAGCATTTTTTCCACGGTATTGTACCAAGAATATTTTTTGGCAAACTCTTGACGCAAAGTAATCGCTTGGTCTGAATCGTTTTTTAATTCTAAATTAACTTGTTTCCACGATCATTTCAAAAACTTATTGATATGTTTGCTTCGCTTCCGTCGGTGGGCCCAAAAATGGCCGAGCGTTTGGTTTTGTATCTTTTCAAACAAGACAAAAAGTTTTCCGAAGACTTTGCTCGGGCGTTATATGATTTTCGGGCCAATTTGAATTTTTGTAGCCGGTGTTTTCATATTGCCGAGAACGGGCTATGTGATATTTGCAAAA
>CALMZN010000052.1 GCA_937870675.1 uncultured bacterium | reverse complement strand
CAGTGTTTAATGGTGCGGATATTGTGGTGGTTTGGAAAGATTTTATAAAAGCTGATCAAAGTATGATTGGTATGGTCCAATCTTTTCTAAAGGATATAAGATAAATATATTTACATATAAATTAATTAACTAAGTAAAAAGAAAAATATGGGCTATGTAATTTTAATCGTAATTTTGGCACTGATTTTTGTTGTTATTTTACCTGGTTTGAGGGTAATCAACCAGTATCAAAGGGGAGTTGTTTTGACTTTGGGAAAATATACCGGTACAAGAAATCCCGGTTTGACTTGGCTTTTCCCAGTTGTACAGATGATGAGCAAGGTCGATTTGCGGGTGAGTACTATAGACATTCCGCAACAAGAAGCGATTACCAAAGACAACGTGCCGGTTGGTATAAATGGCGTGGTATATTTTCGAGTAGAAAAAGCGGAGTTGGCTATTCTGGAGATTCAAAATTATTCCTTGGCCGTCTCTCAGTATGCTCAGGCTGCCTTGCGTGATGTCATTGGTAGTGTGGAGTTGGATTCTCTTTTGGCCGAGCGTGATCAAGTAGCTGATGAAATAAAAAAAATTGTCGACGAAGCTACAAAGAGCTGGGGCATCAACATCAACAGCATCAAAATTCAAGATATTGAATTACCGGCTGATATGAAGCGTGTCATGGCTAAGCAAGCTGAATCAGAGCGCGAGCGTCGAGCAGTTATCATTCGTGCTCAAGGCGAACTCAAAGCATCCGAAGATCTGAGTTTGGCAGCAAAAAATTTAGCGGTTGCGCCCGGCGGTTTAACCTTACGCACTCTCAAAACCATTGAAAGTATCAATCCAGATCCTTCTAAGACAGTTATTTTTGCTTTGCCAGTAGAAGTGATGGATGGTATTAAATCCATTGCTCAAAATATTAATATTAAGAAATAATTAGCAAAAAGTAGAAAGTGTAAAGTAGAAAGATTTTAAACACAAATCCAACACTTTATCGCCCAAAGGGCGATCAGCCTCCCATTCGGGCCTGAGCCCTCAGTGCCGAAGGCTGGCTGATACCTTTCACTTGTAACTTTTAATTTATATATATGCCAGCGAAAAAAAAGAAAAAAAATAGTAAAACGGAGGAGTATAAGGTATCTGGCGATCAGATTGTAAAAAAAGTAAAACAGCTGATCAAAGAAGGAAATGCTCGACGCATTATGATAAAAAATGAGCATGATGAAATTGTGATGGAAATACCACTGACCATTGGCGCGGTAGGTGCCATATTTGCGCCAGTTTTGGCGGCCGTTGGCGCTTTGGCCGCTTTGATGACCAACTGCACCATAATAGTGGAAAAGAAATAATTGAAAAAAGAAAGATAATTTTTTATCAAAAGGAAAACCGCCAAGCAGTGTACGACTAATTGTTAAGTCTTGTTGTTGTACACCGCTTGGCGGCTTTTTGTGCCCTACATAGGCAGTGCTTACGATCCCTGCGGGATCGCGCGCATCATGGCCTGGTTCAGGCGTGTGGCTACTTGCTGGTAGCCATCATTGTCCCGCACCACCTTCGGAACCCGCTTCGGGTTGGTGATACGCGCTACGAGAGCGCGAACCACCTGGAACTCGGGGCTGTCGTAGGGGATGGCACCCAGAGAAGCCGATATCATGGCGACCCGTCGACGCATCCGGACAGAGTGTCCGGGCACCTTCAAGGCCTTGACCACATAGGCCCCCAAGCTACGTGCTTCCTGTGGCGTCCTGGGAACAGCCACGCCCATGAAGTTGCAGACCAGAGCGAGGTGGTGGCCGGTGGAGCGGATCAGTCGCGTCCGCAGATTGATCACGATCTCCTCGAAGCCACGATCATCGATCAGACTCTCAGGCGCGCTTGCCATCAAGCTACTGACAATCTGCAGAGCCAGATCGAATTCTCGACTGTTCTCGGGCAGGAGCTTGAGTGAGCTCCCCAGTGTGCTCAGGTTTTCTGAAGCCAATTGGAGGAGCCTAGGTCGCTTAGTCCAGGCCATGGCCAAGCTCTTTCCAGTGAGCATGGCCATATCGTTTGTCCGAGGAGGATCATTGACACCCAGACCACTACAAAATTCGCTGTAGTAAGCGTTGGGATGTCTGGGTTCATAAAAAGAATTAGTACTGGAACGAGCACTATTGGCGGGTTTCGACATGACTAGAACCTTTCCGAATCCAAGTTGGCTGGTTCGTTTGATCCCCACATGGGAATCAATTCCTCCATGAAAAAGCGGAAATTCCTCCTTTCTTACCTTGTCCTTTAAGGTTTTGGGGCGGGGTTTTTGATGAACAAGAAAAAGATATTATATAGAATTATCGGCAAAATGTCAATAGCTTACAAAATTACGCTAAAGTCGAAAAAAATATGGTATAATAATGCTATGCGTTTTTTCTATTTTATTTTATATATCACTATATTTGTTTTCCCAATCATAGTTCAAGCTCAAGTGTTGGATATAGATACTGACAATGACGGTCTAAGTGACGAGCAAGAGCTAAATATTTATTTTACTGATCCAAAAAATTCCGACACAGATGGTGATGGTTATTTAGATGGCGAAGAAATAAAAAATAATTATTCGCCACTTTTTGGTGATAAAAAAAAATTAATTCAAGTTGATTCGGACAAGGATTATCTTAACGATGCTTGGGAAATTATTTTGGGCACAGGGTTGATGAATCCTGATTCTGACTATGATAAATTTCTTGATGGCACAGAAGTAGCTGCTGGCTATGATCCGCTGGATTCACAGCCCAATAAGCTGCCAAAAACTATAAAAATAAGTTTAACTAAACAAAATTTAACATACACTTTTGGAGAGAAGACATTGGGCTCGTTCCCCATTTCTTCAGGTGTAAAAACAATGCCTACTCCAAAAGGCAATTTTACTGTTTTAGCTAAAATCCCAGTTAAGCATTATGGAGGTGTGGGGTATAACTATCCCAATACCAAATGGAACTTGCAATTTAAGCCGAGCTTTTTTGTACACGGTGCTTATTGGCATAACAAGTTTGGTCAAACCATGAGTCACGGTTGTGTCAATGTGGCTTATGAAAATATGGAAGCGCTTTATTGGTGGGCGCAAATTGGCACACCAGTAATTATTGAATAGTTTATTTTTTTGCTTTAAGCCGAGGAGTTTTAAATATTGGTAATTCAGCTTGTTGGCCAGAAAATTTCTTGGCCATTTTTTTGCCAGCAAGCGTGAGTTTGATATGGGTGATAAACAATTTGTGTTGGGTTTTTTGGCCAAAGCCGACTAAATAGCCCTGATTGATTAAGCGTTCCAAGCTTTTGGTAATTATCTTGGTTTGCAATTTTGGGTCTTGGGTCTTTTTTTTATTACTATAATATTGAGCCAGCACATGGCGACTTAAGCGATTTTTAGTATTTTCGCCAGCTTGTTTAATAATGTATTTTTGTAAGGGAGAGAAAGGCATAGCTGTAATATATATATAAGTATTATGGCACTTCTGTATAATTTAGCAAATAAATTATAAAGCGCATAGAATTATATAAATGGCTTTAACCAGTTAAATAAATTTAATTTTGTGGGAACACAAATTTTATTTAACGGGGTAAATAATTTTTTGGCGATTTTGTTAGTATTTACCCTGTGGATAAGTCGGGTGTTTTGGCAATTCTTCACATTTCCCAGAAAATATGCTATATTTCTAGTGGTAATTAATAATTAACCAATAAATAGATGGCCAAGATGACTAAATCACAATTGCTCGAGGCATTAGCCAATAAGAGCGAATTGTCAAAAAAGCAGGCAAAAATTGTTTTGGATGTTCTCGTGGAGTTGGCTTACAAAGAAGTCAAAACCAACGGAGAGTTTTCCATGCCTGGTATGGGTAAACTAGTTAAGAAGCATAGAGCAGCCAGACAGGGCAGGAACCCTGCGACCGGCGCTACTATCAGCATTCCAGCCAAGACTGTGGTGAAATTCAGAGTTGCCAAAGCCGCTAAGGATGCAATCTTATAAGGTATTTTGAAACTTATTAAAAAATCCCGTCGAGCTTAAGCCCAGCGGGGTTTTTTATTTTAGATAGAGATAGACCATATTAGCGCCATTGGCTATAGGTATTACTTCATCAGCGCTAGCGCTAGCTTGTTGGTTGGCAGATTTGCTGGAGTGCCAATAATTATTTACTACCAGATACAGACGCTTTACTTGGGCTTTGTCCATGGCTTGGTTGGCTGTTTGACGACTAGCTTCATCTTCAATCATTATCAAAAATTCTTGATAGATATTGTTGTTACCCAGTGGCATAGAATAGAAGAAGTTATTATTATAATAATTAGCAAAGCCAAATTCATAAATAGCGGCCGCGCCAACCATTTGATTGGCTAGCACCACATAGGGCTCATCCTTAGCGTCTTCCTCAATATATTGGACAGTTTGTAGATCAGCCGCAGTCACATTAGCGCTTTTGGTGTTTAAGTAGCGGTCATAAACGGGATAAGAAAAATAAGTGCTGACCAAGAGCGCCAGAGTGACAACAACTGAAATCCAAACGCCATTGATTATGGTCGGTTGTTTTTTGATGTAATGATGAAATAAATAATAAAAGGTCGTTAAAAAAATTGGTAAAGCGCATAAAGCAATTAAAAAAAGAAGGCGATTGGGATAGTCATCTTTTTGGTAAGAAATTTGCA
Organism: uncultured bacterium; assembly: GCA_937870675.1. Lineage (GTDB taxonomy): Bacteria > Patescibacteriota > Patescibacteriia > UBA1558 > GWA2-36-10 > CALMZN01. The sequence continues at coordinate 2,080 of CALMZN010000052.1, read as the reverse complement.
GGTTAAAATTAATAAAACTTTTGGTCAAGATATAGTTGCTGAGTAAGATGCTCAGCAGAATAAGTTGATTTCTAAAAAAAGTAATTTTGTGTTTGATTAGTATGAGGTAAAGGCCAATGATGGCAACTGTAAAATAGATTAGAGCCATATTTTGCCCTATATTGTGTAGCCAATCAAAAGGAAAATCGTAATTTTGTACCCAAGTGATAGTCAAATTTGGCCAAGGCCATTTCAGTGGTTGGTTGATAATATTATTAATTGGTACATTATTGACCCACTGATAAATTCCTAAAAAAATCGGTAGGGTAATAGCGGAAAAAGAGTAAATAATAATATTAATTATTTTTTTTAAATTTCTTGATTTTAGTAAATAATCAAAAGACAGAATAAAAGCCATAAAAAATAAGGGAATGCCAGAAATAGGATGGATGGTCAAGGTTATGAGAGCCAAAATAAAACTCAGCCAAAATGGTATTTCATTTTTTCTAAGTTCGGGAGCAATAAATACCACCAAAACCACAAAAAGAAATGACAAGCTTTGTGGGCTGGTCATAATAAAATAGCTAAAACCAATCAGCGAGCTTAACAAAACGCCCAAATAACTCATACGGTAGGACCATTTGAAGCTGTGGCGTAAACCATAAAATATACTGCTCGGCCAGATCAAAGAAAATAATATTGGTAGTAATAATTTATTTACCGTCAAGACATCGACCTGCCACAGTTTACTCAAAAATAAACTCAAGCCATATTGGCCGACATAGATATAAAGACGGGGCTGTATAGTGCCAGTATCTTCAATGACTTTTAGGGTGGCGCCATGTATAAAAGAGTCATAGCCATAGCCCAAACGATACAGAATAAGCGCTATACTGCTCAGTAGTAAAAAGTGGGCCACAATTAAATAAATATTTTTGCTACTTTTTTTGTTCAAAATAGTCCAAACCAAGACCAAGTTGCTTATCCCCAACAGCCACCAGAATTTGAAGCTGACCAGTTCCCAAGGAGAGCGGATCAGGCCAGAACTGGCCTTGTGGAATAGATAGTAGACCAATAAAGCGTCAATAAGTAAAACTAAGCAGGGGAGAAACAAGTTTTTCCAATTATTCGGTTGCCAAATTTTTAAGCTAAAATTTTCCAGAAAATAATGTTCTTTTTTGGCAAAAAAGGAAAGCAGTTCAATAACTATCGATATAGTGAGCAGGGTTAGTAAAAAAACAGCTAGATTTATTTTGTAAAGATGGTAGGCGATGGTATAGGTGGCGCAAATTACAGCCATGATCAAAAGCAGGCCAAAAAGATTTTTCAATCCTTGGTGGACTTTGGGGAAAAATATATCAGCCACTTTTTTGCTGTTGTACCACAAAAAAATTACTCCCAAGATAATTCCCAAGACCGCGGATTTAAATAAAAAAACATTGACCAAAATTAAGATCAATAATATTATTTGCCAGACATTATGTTGTGATCGACTGAAAGTAAGCATCTTGGAAATTGATTGGAAATTCGCAGGTATATTTTACGCTTTTTTAGCCCTTCTGTAAACCAAGAACTTCTGCTAAAATATAGCTATGAAATTAAGGAAAATTTCCATTGTTTTATTGTTTCGTGGCTTGTGGATAATTTTGGCCATGGCTTTGATGCTTTTTGTCATTTCCCGCAATATCTATACTGGCCGTTTTTTGACCTATAAAATTGATTTTAAGGACAATAGCACCCCTAATTATCGTGGTTGGTATCCAAATACTAGGACTAGTTATGATTTTAATGATCAAAAACTCTACATTCAGGGCGAGCCCGTCTACCTCAAGGACATCTGGCCCTCGCAGGAGGAGGTGGCTGAGGAGATCGAGGGCGCTTTAGACCCGGAGATCTACACACGCCAGTACGCGGACGTCTACACCGGCAACGAACAGTGGAACGAGGTGGACGTACCCTCGGGCGCCCTCTACGAGTGGGACCCCGACTCCACCTACATCCAAAGATAATGAGAGTGGTGGATTGTGAAAAATTATTTCATGCTCAACACCTTCCTTAAAAATAGGACAAATCTGTGAATAATCTTGATGCGCCATTAGTT
>CALMZN010000051.1 GCA_937870675.1 uncultured bacterium | reverse complement strand
ACAATCAAGCTATTGCTGATTATATTAACTTGATTGCTCACAAATCCAAAATGGAAACCAAACAGGTAGTAGCCGCGCTACCTACTTTTTCGGTGTTCAATTTTATTATCACTTTGCCACCCATGCCCAAAAAAGATTTGCAAGCGGCTATCAAGTGGGAAGCCAAAAAATTTATTCCTGTGCCTATTGAAGAAATGATCTTGGATCACAAGATATTGGGCAAGAGGAAAAAATCAGTGGCGACTGCTACTCCGGTAGCAGGCATTGATTTGGTAAAAAATCAAAGCGCAGCCAAAAAAGATGATGACAAAAATTATCGTATTTTATTGACGGCCGCGCCAAAAAATTTAGTCGCTCGCTATATTGATATATTCAGAAAAGCCAAGCTTAATCTGTTGAGTTTGGAGACCGAGGCCTTTGCTTTGTCACGCTCTTTGATTGGCAATGATTTGTCCACGGTTATGGTGGTGGATATTGGCGCTAGCAATTCAGATATTTGTATTATTGAAGAAGGAGTGCCCGTCTTAAACCGTGGTATTGATACTGGTGGCGAGTCAATCACTAAGGCCATTATGAATAGCTTGAACATCAACCAAGATCGCGCTGAGCAGTTCAAACGGGATTTTGGCTTGTCAGCCGGTAGTACGCAGAATATACCAGAAGTTATTGAGAAGTCCTTGACCCCAGTCATCAATGAAATAAAATTTATTTTTGACAGTTATCAGCGCTTAGGCAACTCCATGATTGATAAAATTGTTTTGACTGGCGGTAGCGCTTTTTTGCCAAATTTGCCCCAGTATTTGAGTACGATTTTGAATTTACCAGTGGTGATTGGCGATCCTTGGGATAGAGTGATCTACCCCATGGACTTGAAGCCAGTTTTGCACGAGATCGGTCCACGCATGTCCGTGGCTATTGGTTTGGGTATGCGCGATATATAATTTTTTAAATGGACGACAAGAAAATCAATCTAATGCCCGAGAATTTACGCTTCAAAGAAGACAAATCCAAGCGTCCTATTTTTAAGTTTGATCCGGATTTCAAAATATCTGGCAAAAAAGAAAAAATAAAAAAGCCAAAAATCAGTGGCGGACAAATTTCTTGGTGGTCAAAATTATTTAAGCGCGAGCCAAGGCCAAAAAAAATTACTCCCGACACAAAAACCACGCCCTTATCCAGTCAGAGCATCAAATACAATAATGATAGCAATGTTGAGAATCAATCAAAAACCGTTTCCATTGAAATGCGCGTGCCAGAAAAAATGTCAGCCAAAATAGAGGAGCACATCCAAGATTTTGTGCCGACTCAAGCTAAACCAGTCAAGCCAAAAGGGCCATCTTTTTGGTCTAAATTTCTGGCTATGTTCAAATCAAAACCAAAAGCCAAAAAATCAGATAGCTCGGCCTTGGCCAATGGTTTGAAATACAATGGTAATGGCGTACACCAGCCAGGATCCAAGTCAAACATCAAGATTCTCCAAGAATTAAATAAACAGGCCGAGGAAAGTGACAATATCAGCCCCAAACCCAAAAAAATTATTGATCAAGTAAGCAAAATAGCTGATCCCGAAGTAAGTTTTGATCTGAGCAAAAAAGTCAGCGAAGAAATAGGTCTAACGCCACCTCAGCCAGTCAGCGCCGTTCCGCTCTGGCCAGTAAGTAAGACAGAGGAATTGCCAAAAGTTGAAGTTAAGAACAAACCAATTACCAATGGCTTTGTCATGCCACCTGCCCCCAAGCCAGTAGAGCCCCAAGCCACAGAAAGGGTGTCTATAGATGGCGCCAATGACACTGCCAAACCCCTAACTACTGGTTCGAAATTTCACATGCCGGAAGCTAGCGAAAAAAATTCTTTGCTGAGCGGTATAGTGGACTTGATTCCTATTGCCGCCAAAGTCAGAAGCTGGAAGCAGATTGGTTCATTGTTGGCTTTTGGAGTGGTTTTGTCGCTGGCTATATTGGGTGGCCTTTATGGCTATCTGACTCTAGAGCAACAGAAAATTATCGACTCTCAAAATGAGCAGAAGCAAAAAATAACCGAAATTGAAAAAAAGATATTGACTTTTTCAGAATTAAATAAAAATATCAGTACTCTAGGTCAAGAAATCAAACTAGTTCAAGATGTCCTGAATAGGCATATTTATTGGACGCATTTTTTTAGCTTATTAGAAAAATACACAGTTAATGATGTCTATTATTCTGGTTTAGCAGTGGGTACCAATGGTGGCTTGACGCTCAATGCTTCTACTTGGAGCTATGATAGCGTGGCCAAACAACTCAAAGTTTTGAATTCCGAAAAAGCCCAAGAATTTGTAAAAGAAGCCACCATAACTAGCGCCAAGCAGAACAAGGATGGGTCAATAAGTTTTCAGATTATTTTATCGCTCAATCAGGAATTATTTTATTACAATCAAGCAGAGTAATATTTATGCCAGACAAACAAGTACAATTTGAACAACCCTCACAATTGCTACTTTTTTTCAATCGTTTTTGGATTATTATTACCGCGATTTTAGTGGGAGTTTTGCTATTGGGTGGCTACTATGCGCTTATTCAACAAAAAATAAAAAGCAATGATGCTTTGCGTGAGGGCACTTTGCAGGCCACTTTGGATAAAGATAAAAGTCAGCAGTTATTAAAAAATTTAGAAATTTTACAAACAACCTATGAAGGCATTATAAGCAATCGGCGTTCTGATTTGGAGCGGCTGAAAGAAATTGTGCCCAACAATCCGCAGATTGCCGAGCTTTTTGTCTTGACCGATCGTTTGGCTTTAGAATATGGCTTCCAACTTTTGGATATCACTATTGCCGATGCCGTGGATAAAAAAAGCGCCAGTCCCCAAGTAGCAGTCAGCGATGAAGATGGCAATGTTGCCACTCCAGTAGCTACCACCACTAAAAGCAAAAATAATTTGTCGCTAAAGACCTTGGCGGTGTCTTTTAGCATAAGTCCACTGGCGTTAGGTTCTGAAGCGGCTATAGAGCCAGCCAATGGCGTGGAGGGCAAAACATATTATGAGGCATTTAAAGAATTTTTGGAGGCCTTGGAGAGAAATCTTCGTTTGACAGATATCCAGACAGTGGATTTTGTTTCTTTGCAGGAGGACTCCAAGACCCCGCCACAATTTCAATTTTCGGTCCAGACATATTATCGATAAAATATGGAAAGCAAAAAAAGATTATCTTGGGAATTAATTATTTTGGCCATAGTCATAATTTTGGCTGGTGGCTTTATGTATTTACAGCAAAAAAATATATCAGTGACTGAGGTCTGGGAAAAAATAATGGGACAAATCAAGCCCATCAACCAGCAGAAGGTAGATGTTCAGCGAGAGCGGAATTTAACGGAAGAGAATTACAAAAATTTTGTGCGTAGCAACAGCTTGGATAATTTGTTTGACAGTGACCAATACAGGCAATTGCGGAGTTTCAGCGTTTCTATAAATATAGAGGATGGCATAGGCAATCCGGAGCCATTTAATAAGCCAAAAATTGAAGTTCTTCCATGATAAAAAAAGAAACAGATAAATTATTGGCTTGGTTGGCTAGTAATAAATATATTACTGATATACAACGCAACGAATTGTCTAAGCAACAATTCGCTTCTTTTACTGATATGGAGTCCGCCATTAGGCAGATGGTTATTTTATCCGAAGAGGACTGGACACAAGCTAAGGGTGTTTTTTATGGCTTGGAATATCGTTCTTTGATGGGCGTAGTTATTTCTAGCGAGATATTAAATATTTTTCCTCAGGACTTGGCTGACAACTACCACATGGTGGTTTTTGGGCGAGAAGGGGATAATCTATCGGCTGGTCTAGTGGATCCCACTGATCTCAAGGCAGTCGAAGCGCTTAATTTTTTGGCTCGCAAACGGCAATATGGAGTCAAGTATTATATCATCTCTCAAGATAGCTATCGTAACGCTATCAAACAATACGAGACCTTGGGTCATGAAGTAGGAGAGGCCTTGGGCACAGCCGAAGAGATATTTGGCACTATGGATGTTGAGACCGGCGCTCAGACCGATGTGTCTGAGGTGGTAAAAAGCGCTCCGGTCTCCAAAATTGTTTCCGTGGTGTTGAGGCACGCTATTGAGGGACGCGCTTCGGATATTCATATTGAACCAGTGAACAAACAAAGTCGAGTCAGATATAGAATTGACGGTATTTTGCACACCACCATTGTCTTGCCTATCTATGTGCACGCGGCTTTGATATCCAGAATCAAAGTCATGGCCAACTTGAAAATTGACGAAACTCGTATACCGCAGGACGGTCGTATTCGCATCAATGTCCATAACAAAGAAATTGATATTCGTGTTTCTACTTTGCCTTTGATGGGTCAAGAAAAAGTAGTTATGCGTCTTTTGGAGACCCCAGACAAAGCGCCGACTTTTGCTGACTTGGGGTTTTTTGGCTTGCAAGCCAAGATTGTCATGGAAAGCATCAATGAGCCCCATGGGCTATTCCTAGTGACTGGTCCAACTGGTAGTGGTAAATCAACCACCCTTTACGCGGCTTTGAGCTTCTTGAACAAAGAAGATATAAATATTGCCACGCTAGAAGATCCGGTGGAGTACTATATTCCCGGAGTCAATCAAGCTCAAATCAAGCCCGAGGTTAATTTTACTTTTGCCACTGGCTTGCGCTCACTGCTGAGGCAAGATCCGGACATCATCATGGTGGGAGAAATTCGCGACAATGAAACAGCTGAATTAGCCATTCACGCTGGCTTGACCGGACACTCAGTGCTGACCACTTTGCACACCAACGACTGTATGGGCGCTATACCTCGTTTGTTTGATATGAAAGTAGAACCATTTTTGCTGGCCAATACTTTGAATGCGGTCGTTGCTCAACGCTTGGTCAGAAAATTGTGCAACAGTTGCAAAGTAGAAAGTCAATTACCAGCCGATCTTAGCGCGCAGATACAGAGTAAGCTAGCGGTCATACCCAAAGAGGCCTATTATAGTGGTTTCAGGATGGAAGATATAAAATTTTATAAAGCCGTGGGTTGTCCCAATTGTAGCCAGACCGGCTACAAAGGCCGTTTATCAATAGTAGAGGCCATGAGCATTGACCGTGAGCTTCAAGAGATAGTGGCCAAGGGTTTTGATAGGCGCCAAGCCGAAGCCGAGTTGCAAAAACAGCATTTTATCACCATGGAGCAAGATGGTCTGATAAAAGTTGCTTTGGGCTGGACTACTTTGGAAGAAGTGATGAGGGTTAGTAAATCTTAATATTAAAATTTTTTATGGAACACAAAACTATATTAGTGGTAGAGGATGACGGTTTCTTGCTATCTATGTATGCTACCAAATTAAATTTGGAGAATTATAAGGTTTTGCAGGCCACCACTGGCGTGCAAGCTCTGAAAATGATTGTCAAAGATTTGCCCGACTTGATACTCTTGGATTTGAAATTGCCCGAGATGGACGGTTTTGAAGTGTTAAAAAACATCAAAGCCAACCAAGAAACCAGCAAGATACCGGTCATTGTGCTGACCAACTATTCTGAAAAAGAGCACATTGACCAATGTTTTACTTTGGGGGCAGTTGATTATTTGATCAAAGCTCACTTTGTGCCATCAGAAGTAGTGGGTAAAATAAAAAAGATTTTAGATAAATAATAAAACATGACTGACACTTTATTAATCAATAAAATATTAAATATTGCTTCAGAACGCAAAGCAACTGATGTGCATCTTGTGGCTGGCAATAATCCAGTTTTGCGGATAGATGGAAAACTAGCGACCGTCAGCGAAGAGCAGGTGATGACACCGGATATTATCAATGGTTTGGCTGAGTCATTTTTGAACAAAGAAGAATTAGAGCGACTGACTAGGGAGCGCGAAGTCGTGACGGTCTATACTTGGAATGAACGCGCCAGATACAGAGCCAAGATTTTTTACCAAAAAGGATTTCTGGCCTTGTCTTTTCGGATGATACCGCCTTTTATCATGTCGCCCAAGGACTTGGGCATTCCTCAGGCCGTCACTCAAAGCTTGACCAAAAATTCAGGACTGATCATCATCACTGGGCCTTTTGGCAGTGGACGCACCACTACCGCTGCTTCTTTGATAGAGACCCTCAATCACAATCGCGGCCTCCACATCCAAATATTGGAAAATCCAATTGAGTATTTGTTTGTCAACAACCAGTCAATCATCGAACAGCGCCAAGTCGGCCGCGACACCCCCAGCTATCTCAAAGGCCTAGAAGCCATCAAAGAAGAAGATGTTGATGTGGTGTTTATCGGGGGTATGGTAGAAGACGGCTTGGAAGAGTCAGTGCTTGAGCTAGTGGAAAGCGGGAAGTTGGTTATTATCGTCATGGAGACCGAGTCCATCATCTCCAGCTTAGACCGCTTCATCAGTAACTTGGGGCCGGGCAAGAAGGTCTGGGGCCAAAATTTATTGGCCGAGGTCTTGCTGGTGGCTATTGGCCAGCGACTGTTGCCCCGAGTGGGCGGGGGCTTGCGATTGGCTTGCGAAGTGCTGACCAACACGCCAGCCGTCAGATCCAGTATCAAGGACAATCATTTGTATCAGCTCAATAGTATCATGCAGACCTCGCGGGAAGAGGGTATGGTTTATTTTGACAAATCACTATTTGATCTAGTCAAGGCCGGAGAGGTCAATCCCGAAGACGCTATAAAGGTAGCGGTAAATTCCCAGGTCTTTAAACAGAATTTCAAGCAATAATTATGGCCACCTATAAATACAGAGCTAGGAGTATGGATGGCGAATCGCTGTCTGGCATAGTAGAAGCGTCGGGAGAGACCGAGGCCGCCGAGCTTTTGGGTGAGCGCGGTTTTATTGTCTTGTCATTGATTGAGGGCAATAAGAAGAATTTCAAAGGTATCAACATCAATCTTGGTGGAGTCAATCAAAAAGATTTGGTAATATTTTCTCGGCAGTTGGCGGTAATGATCAGCGCTACTATTCCGATTGTACAGGCCTTGCGTATTTTGTCTCAGCAGACCAGCAATCCAGTATTTACTGACAAGATAGTAGAAATTGCCAATGATGTAGATGGTGGCATGAAGCTATCTGATGCTATGAGCAAGCACAGCAAGATATTTAGCAATTTTTTTGTGGCCATGATCAAAAGCGGTGAGACCTCTGGTCGTCTGGAAGAGGTCTTGGAGTATCTAGCTGACCAGATGGAAAAGGATTATGATCTACTGGCTCGCATCAAAGGTGCGATGATTTATCCAGCGGTGATTCTGGTGGGCTTGGTCTGTGTCAGTGTCTTGATGATGGTCTATATTTTGCCCACGCTGACGCTCATGCTCAAAGAAAGTAGCACCGAATTGCCAACCATCACCAATTGGCTGATTGCTATTTCTGATTTTATGGTTAGTTCTTGGTATTATATACTTTTTATACTAGCATTGTTGGCTTTTGTTTTTGTGTTTTGGACCAAAAGCCAAAGTGGCAAAAATATGTGGGACGCTATCAAGATAAAAATTCCCATATTTGGCTCGCTATTCAAGAAAATATATCTAGTGCGTCTTACAAGGAGCTTGCATACACTGATCAAGGGTGGAGTGCCTATTTCTATAGCTTTGCGTATTACGGCTGAAGTGGTGGATAACAAAATTTACGCTGATCTGATTATGAAGACCGTGGCTGAGGTAGAAGGTGGTAATTCTATTTCTACTTTGTTTGCCAAATCCCCACTAGTGCCCAAGATGCTTTCGCAGATGATGATCGTCGGTGAGAAGACCGGTCGCATAGACACTATTTTGGAGAGATTGAGTGATTTTTATAGCCGAGAAATCAATACTATGGTAGCCAATATGACTACCTTGATTGAGCCCTTGATTTTGATACTGATGGGTGTGGGTGTGGGTGGTATAGTGGCGGCTATTATGTTGCCCATGTACAAAGTAGCCCAAAATATTGAATAGCAAATTGTCGTGTTTTTAATTTTTGTGCTATAATATAAAAAGCAATTTATTTATAATTAAAAAAACCAAGGATTTATTTAGAGCTTTGGGGATCTCAAGCTTTAGAAATATTGTCTTGGGTATTTGAAGGGAGGTGAAACAACAATGAAAAAAGGTTTTACTTTAATTGAATTGTTGGTGGTTATTGCTATCATTGGTATCTTGTCAGTCGTGGCTGTTGTCAACTTAAACCAAGCTAGAAACAAAGCCAAAGTAGCCGCCGCCAAGGCCTGGGGCTCTAGTTTGTCTGGCGCTATTGTTTTGTGTCAGGATCAGGACAGCACAGCTACGTTGACTGATTATGATACCGCAGATGATGTATGTTCAATAGATATTGGTCAATTATGGCCAACAAGTCCTACTGGCTATACTCCATCAGTCATCGATGCTAGTATACAGGATGGTAGTTGGGCTATTTGTCTGGTATCCGACACTACTACTTCTTGGACAAGTGTATTGTGTAATCAAAATGGTTGTGCCGATAGCACTTGCATCGCCGCACCATAGTCTTTATTTTTAATTAATAAAACAAAAATCCACGCTTTATCAGTGTGGGTTTTTTGTTAGCCATAAAATTTGTGGTATAATATATGATATAGTCAACCTTCGAGGTTGGCACAACCTCGAAGGTTGGTAATTTAAAAATATGATACTAGATAGATATAGTTTGCAAACCAAAGTAATTTTTATATTGCTAATCATTTTGGCTATTATTGGTATTGTAATAATTTCTAATTACAACAATAGTCGCAGTCGTGATGTGCAGACAGTGGCCAATGCTCGACTCTTAGCCGGAGCTTTGGAAAAATATTATTCTCTTTATCGCTCTTATCCGGAGATTGATAAAATAGCTATTGATAAACTCAAGTATATTTCTGATCAAGGGGTCAATGAAAGTGGCACAGCAGTATTTTATACCAATAATGTTGTCTGGCCAGAGGACACTACATTAGCTATTCAGAATGATGATTATCAGCTAGATTTTTCGGTCAATAATTCTTGGCCGGCTTGGGGTGTCACCAAGTTCCAAGGCGGTCGTTGTCGCATCCTGAAAGAGGCGACCTTGTATTGCGTGGATTTGTAAAGGGAATCAACCTTCGAGGTTGTGCCAACCTCGAAGGTTGATTATCCTATTAGCCCAGAAGTCCTTAAATATGTTATAATAAAGCTATTATGGTAATAGCTTTAATTTTTATTTTTGGTCTATTTTTAGGGAGTTTCTTGAATGTAGTGGTTTTTCGTTTGCACCGCCAAGAGACCTTTGTCAAGGGAAGATCCAAGTGCCTTTTTTGCCAGCATCGGCTTACGGTCAGAGATTTGGTGCCTTTTTTTAGCTATTTTTATCTCAAAGGCAAATGCCGGCACTGTCAGCACAAATTTTCCGTGCAATATCCTTTGGTGGAGTTGTTCACGGCTTTGGGTCTGGTCTTGGTGTACACCAGAGTCATGCCCCCAGACATTTATCAGGCCACTTATTGGCAGTGGCTGACATTGCTCAACTGGTGGGTAGCCACGTCTTTTTTGATTATAATTTTTGTTTTTGACTGGAAATATTATTTAGTGGCTGACGCCATGGTTTTACCGGCGACTGCTATTGCTTTTGTGTTTAATATTATCTTGGGTGGCAATATTTTCAAAGTTTTGCTAGCTTGCCTAGTGGGAGCGGGCTTTTTTTTGATGCAGTTTGTGGTGTCCAAAGGTCGTTGGATTGGTGGAGGAGATATACGCATTGGGCTTTTGATGGGCGCGCTACTGGGCTGGCCACAAGTGCTATTGGCTTTGATTTTGGCCTATACTTTGGGCAGTGTCATTAGTATTTTCTTGATTTTGAGTAAAAAAAAGCAGTGGAGTGATCGCGTTCCTTTTGGCACTTTTTTGACTGTGGCTACTTTTGTCACTCTTTTGTATGGTCCGGAAATTATTAAGTGGTATTTTAGTTTATTATTATTTTGATAATATGCGCGCAAATTATAATTCCGGATTTACCCTGATTGAAGCCATGGTCGTGATAGTGATCATTGTTTTAATTTCCGTTTTTTTTGTGGTCAACATGAAGCCAGATACCATTGCCCTACTCAAGATGGATACTACTAGGTTGGCGGCGGATATTCGCTATGTCCGAAGTATGGCCACTACCAGAGCCACTTACGATGGTAGTTTTCCGAGTGATGGCTATGGCATTGTTTTTCAAAATGGCAACGGCACTACCGAAAAAAGCTATTATAAATTATATGCCGGCTCTAATCTTTTGAAAACAGTTTATCTATCCAATGTGGCTTTTCGCTTGGTAGATCCAAACGAAGGTTATCCGTTCGCGATTGACATTACTACGGAAAAAAAGTTTTTTTTCAAGACCGAGAATAGCGTTGTGGCCAGTGGATTCAAGCTTAGCGCCACTGGTGATTATCAGATTGATATATACTGTAATATTGGCACTATTGCGACAGAATTGGTTTATTATAAATCACAAATAACTCTTGGCCAAAAAACCAGCGACAATTTTACCTGGAGTAATTTGGCTACTATCTATGATACTAATACGCCGCTTTGTGGTAATGGTGAGATAGAACTTGGGGAAGAATGTGAGAGATATGAAAATAAAATCGCTGAAGACCTGGATATTATTGATAGCAATTGTCTATTGAATTGTAAGAAGAATCAGTGTGGTGATGGTGTTATAGTGTTGCCTGAAACTTGTGAACCGACAATGGGTTTTGGATATTGTGGTTCTACTTCCATCTTTAGTTGTGTTAAGGATTTAATGTGTCAACAAATCGACGATTCAATAGGAGAATATATAGATTACAGATGTTGTGCTGCTAATTTTTGTATCAATTGTAAGGGGTCAAAAACAGCTCCTTGTATCTGGTAGAAAAAAAGTTAATTTTTATGGTTTATTTTAAAGTATTAATCATGGCGCTAAAAAAATTACCAAAAATAAATATTTCTAAAGATAATGGCTCGATGATGGGCTTTACCCTGATTGAGTTATTGACCGCTATTGCTGTGTTTTTTATTGGTATTTTGGGGGCTTTTTCTTTGTCTTTGAGCAACCTCAATACAGGCAAAGATAATTATAACCGCGTGGTGGCTGCGGATCTGGCGCGCGAAGGTATGGAGATCGTGCGTAATATCAGGGATAGCAATTGGCTGGCGCGTGAAGCCAATGTTGATAGCGACCCAAGCGATCCGGACATAGATTTGTACGAATGGGATAGCGGTTTGAATTTTTCTTATTCCGCAGTTGATTATTCGGGAAGTAGTATTGCTGAGATAGTCGAGGGTAATTTTAATGACGCCATAGACAATCCTTTGTCTAAGTTATACTTGAAGGGTGGTTTTTATACTAGAGATAGTGCGGATAGTCAAGACACTGTTTTTCGTCGGGCAATAAATCTGCGAGCCATTTGTTTGGATACTAGTACGGCAGTCGAAAATGTGTTAACAGATTTATCTTGCCCTGGTTTAGAAAAAATTGGATTACAGGTCACTTCCCGAGTTCAATATACTTATGGCGCTAAGACCAATCATATTGACGCAGTGGAAAATATTTACAACTGGCGACAATGATTAAAATTATTAAAAAATTATTGATTGTAAAGAATAATATTACGCTTTCTCGTACTGGTTTTTCTTTGGTGGAGATGCTGATCGCTGTGTCAGTTTTTGCTGTGATTGCCACTCTGGCTTCTTCTATGTTCAGCACTTTTGCCAACAACCAAAAAAGAACGCAAAGTTCTCAAGTGTTGCTGAATAACACGCAGTATGTTTTGGAAATAATCAGTCGAGAAGTAAAAAATAATGAAATTATTGCTTTCGGCACTGGTCAGTGCTCTAATTATCTTGTTGGCGCGAATTATACAAAATGTTTGTTGTTTGTCAGAGAAAATAATGAAACGGCCGGTTTTGTCTATGACAGTGTCAACAATGAATTGGATTATGTTCAGTTGACTTGTAGTCGTAATAATGGCATTTATTTAGATTGTCAGATTGCCAGTGATCAAACACCAGTCATATTATTGTCTAAAGATTATAATAAAGTGGAGATAACTGGCTTAGATTTTATACTGACACCAACTGCCAATCCTTATTTTGATGACGCATTTAATCAACAGCCCAGAGTGACTATCAATTTGCGGGTAAAATATTTTAGCACCCAGCCCATTGAGCAAGCTAGTCACCACTTACAAACCACTGTTTCTTCACGCGTGTACAAAAGATAAATATGTTTAGTCAGAAAAGAAAACAAAAAAAAGGATTTGTTTTAATCATGGCCTTGCTGATTCTGTCAGTAGCCATGCTGACCGGTCTTTTTATAAATAGCATTATTGTTGGTGAAGTGCGTGTTTCTTTGAATACGGCTAATGTGGTTAATTCTTATTATGCGGCCGAAAGTGGTATTGAAAGGGCTTTGTATTATTTGACCACTGATAAATTGAGCGACAATATTGACCTTTATGAGGGCTTGAGCTACGAGGGCAATTCGTACGATTTGGATAATGGCGCTAGCTATACATATGCCACCACCTCAGTCAGGGCTTCTACTTTTTCCATCAATAATATCAGCAATACCAATCCAGCTCACGTTAGTATTGTTGACCCGCGAGGTGATATAGATGATATTGATTGGTCAGCGGATACTGTTATCAACGGTTTATTGAACTGGAAAATAGATGGTTGTTTCCCTGGTCATGCTTCTGATAGGATGGAAGTCACTCTTTATTCTTTCGCTGATAATTTTATTAATGCGATTGTTGACAAAACAGTCAGTGTTTGCGATTGTATCGTTGATACAGATTCTTGCGTTAATGTTAGTTTGGCTGGGCTTTCTAAAAATAGATATTATAGATTTGTCTTTAGACCACTTGACGCCGAAGTTAGCAATTTGGTTTTTTCTTTGGAGCCAGCTACTAACGGCATTTTTTCAGAGACACTCACCCAAGTAAAAGGAAAATATAAAAATTCGGAATATCTTTTGCAGGCCAGAATGTCCGCTCTTCAGCCCACTTCGGATATTTTTAGCTATGTCATATTTTCAGAAGAAGAGCTTATCAAGGATTTGTAATCTTATGACCAAAGCTCAAATTCAAGAAAGAATAGACAAGTTGATCAAAGAGATAAACCATCATCGCTATCTATACCATGTTTTGGATCGTCAGGAAATATCTGACGCGGCTTTGGATTCTTTAAAAGATGAATTAGTCAAGTTGGAGCAAGAGTGGCCGGATTTGTTGAGAGCTGATTCTCCTAGTCAGCGAATTGGCGGAGTGGCGCTAGATAAATTCAAAAAAGTCCAGCATTCTACCAAGATTTTGTCGTTAGTAGATGCTTTTGACACCCAAGATATTAGGGATTGGGAAGAGAGGAATGAAAAAATATTAAAAGAAAAAATAAAAGGTTATTATTGCGAATTAAAGCTGGATGGTCTGACGGTCGTGCTTACTTATCAGAAAAATATTTTTAGGCAAGGAGCGACTCGTGGTGATGGAACTGTAGGAGAAGACGTCACAAATAATTTGCGCACCATTGAAAGCATCCCGCTGACCTTAAATAATATAGCTGGTGTCAAATTGCCAAAGGTTATTGAAGTGCGTGGTGAGGCAGTCATGACCAAAAATATTTTTGATAAAATAAACAAAGAACAAGAAAAAAAAGGATTGACCCCTTATGCCAATCCGCGTAATATCGCGGCTGGCTCTATTCGTCAGCTAGACCCCAAAATAATGGCTAGTCGGCAATTACAGTGTTTTGCTTTTGAATTGATTAGCGATTTGGGTCAAAAGACCCACCAAGAGTCGCATGAAATATTAAAAAAATTGGGCTTTAAAACCAGTCCTTATAATGAATTTTGCCAAGATATAGAGGCCGTGAGTAAATATTTGGCCAAATGGCAAGAAAAAAGGAAAAAACTTGATTTTATGACTGATGGCAGTGTGATTGTGGTCAATCAGCTTACTCAAGAAAAAAATTTGGGGCATATCGGCAAAGCCGAGCGCTGGATGCTGGCTTACAAGTTTCCAAGCCAACAGGTGACAACCCGTGTGCTTGATATTGAGGTACAAGTTGGCCGTACGGGCGCGCTGACGCCAGTGGCTATTTTACAGCCGGTGGCCGTGGCTGGCTCCATTGTGTCTCGCGCTACTTTGCACAACCAAGATGAGATTGAGCGTAAAGATGTGCGAATTGGCGACACGGTTATTTTACAAAAAGCCGGCGATGTTATTCCAGAAATTGTGCAGGTTTTGCCAAAATTGCGCACTGGTCGCGAAAAAAAATTTATTTTTCCCAAAAAATGTCCAGTTTGTCATAGCGCGGTTTACAAAAAAGAAGGCGAGGTGGCTTTTTACTGCACCAACAAAAAATGTTTTGCCAAAAATGTGGAGGGCTTAATACATTTTGTTTCCAAAAAAGGATTTAATATCGAGGGCTTGGGTGATAGTATTGTTAAGCTTTTGGCGGAGCGCAATTTGTTGCTTACTGGCGCGGATATTTTTGAGCTTTGCGCTGGTGATTTGCGGGGCTTGCCGGGTTTTGCTGATAAGAAAATAAATAATTTATTGCAGTCAATTGCCAAAAGTAAAAAAGTGTCTCTGGCCAATTTTATTTATGCTTTGGGCATCAGGCATGTTGGAGAAGAAACGGCCATTTCTCTGGCTCAGCATTTTGGTAATATTGATAAATTAAGTCGCGCTAAACAAGAAGAGCTTGAGAATTTACCAGACATTGGACCGGAAATGGCCAGATCATTAGTAGAGTGGTTTGCTGATCAACAAAACAAAAAATTATTACAGCATTTGTGGTTATCGGGTGTGAGCATAAAAAATGTGGAAAAAAGCCAAGGTCAGTTAGTTGGTCAAACATTTTTATTTACGGGTACAATATCTATGCCTAGAGATGAGGCCGAAGCCCTAGTGCGTCAAAATGGTGGCAAGATTTTGTCTAACGTCAGT
>CALMZN010000050.1 GCA_937870675.1 uncultured bacterium | reverse complement strand
AGGAAAATTTGTCAGATTATCAAGACGATAAAGAGGAAACATTGATGGAAAAATTGGATACTTATCGTCGTGAGGCAGCTAAAAAAGCTGGTCTGAGCCCCGTTGAGTATGGTCGTAAGCATCGCCGTCAAGGTTATCCTGGTGTTTATAAGGTTTTGCCGGGGGGTCAATCAGAGCAAGTAAAAAGAACATTGCGTGTTTTTGAAGAAATAAAAAAACAGCTCAATGATTATATCAATAGTCCGGGATTTCAAAAGCAGACGGAGTATATTCAGGGGCAATTAAAGGATTTGAGAGATAATTTGCACTTGGAGGATTATGTGACAGCAATGCGGTTAGTAGAATAAGTTTAAAAAAATAGAGCCCGTCCGCCATCGCGTTTGACGCGAGGCGAGGCGGGCTCTTTGTTCATCCGGGAATCGGCATCATCAGCTGTAGGCGACGAATATCGTTGATGGTCAGAGAAATTTTCAGCAACGATGGTGTTCCAACGAAAACTTGGAAATGGACCAGTTCATCTTCCTTGTTGAAAGTGATGTCCATTATTAGAATATGACGACCCTTACTTTTCTCCCGCTCTCGGAAGAAGAACAAGGATTTTCGAAGTTCGAAGAATACTCTCAAGGGATTCCAGCTTCTGATTTCGGCTTGTTTGATGATGTGAACCACGTCGGTGATCAGCTCCGGGCTCAAACCCTTAAGTTTTCGCCCATTCACAGACAGAGTGTCGATGGTGTGCGGGTCAATCAATGAAGCCATTGATCTCACCTCTTTTCAGGGATGAAGGTTATAAGTTACGAAACGTTCTAATTTAACAATTACTTATATCACGATATTTTTTTCGTGTCAATATATTAATGAAAAATCGCCGAGCTTAGCTCGGCGGCGGGTTAGATCATTTTTTTGAATTTTTCGACCATGGGCACACTGTTTGGGTCGCGGTGGTATTTTTCTGCTAGGTAAAAAGAAGCCCAGTCAGCAATCAGCAGGCTGGAAAATATTTCTTGCCAGCGATTTTTTCCGCGTAAAGGTACGGTGATTTGTTTTAGACCTTCTTTTTTGTATAGATTTTTTATAACCTTGAATCTTTTTATTAGGCGCGGATTATCATTTTTGTCTTCCAAATAAATTATAGCAAAATTATGTGATAATTTTTTTGTCCACTCATTACTATCAAAACCAGTCATTTCATTGTGATTGAGCTCGGGCATTACATTATAAAAAGCGGGTATTTTGGTATTCTCATTAAATTTTATTTTCCAAGTAAAAGCTAGGCAAGTATTTTGACGCGAAGCATAAATAATTGGCACTTGGTTGGATAATTGTTTAGCTATTTTCTGGCCGGTTTTTTGTTGCTTAGCGGTTTTTAAGGTTTTTGATAAATCGTAGCTTTCTTTGAGCATTTTATTTTCATTCATGGCTTTAAGCAAAGCGCGTAGGTTTAAGCCAATGGCTTGGCGGGGCTGAATATGCCAATTTGGCATTTGGATGTAGGGTAAGTTTTTGGCCTTGGCAATATTTATTAATTTGCCACCAGTGGCAATCACCAAAACAGGCAATTTATTTTTCAAAGCCAATTTTAGACCATCAATTACTTCTTCAGTATTACCAGAATAAGAATTAGCAATTACTAAATAATTTTTTAGTTTGTTCAATGGCCAAGTCGGTAGGCCATAGTCTTGGTGTACATGGATATTCAGCTCCGGTTTGATGGCCAGCAGTAAATCGGCCGCCAAGTGCGAGCCACCCATACCCAAAACAATAAAATCTTTGCTGGCTTTAAAATATTTTTTGTTTTCAATTTTTGCTTGGTAGGAAAATTGTTTGGGGAAATTTTTAATAGCTTCTTGCATATTTTTTTGTCATTCCGGACCGCTGTCAGGCAGGGATCCGGAATCCAGTTAAATTATTTCTTTTATATTTTTAATAATATGCTCTTGGTCCAAACCATATTTTTTGTAAAGTTTTTCTGGAGTACCTGATTCTCCAAAAGTGTCATTAACACCCATTATTTTCACAGGCACTGGATAATTTTCGGCTAGTAGTTCAGCCACCGCACTGCCCAGACCGCCGTGTATTTGGTGATCTTCCAGGGTGACTACTTTTTTGGTTTTTTTCACCGAAGCCAAAATTGTTTTTTTGTCTAGTGGTTTTATGGTGTGGCAATTAATTACTTCGACGCTTATATTTTGCGTGGCTAATTTTTTGGCTACTTGTAGAGCATCATAGACCAGCGCCCCACAGGCAATCAAAGTGACATCTTGGCCTTTTTGTAAAATATTGGCTTGCCCGATTTTGAAAATACTTTTGGCACTAGTAAAAATTGGAGTATTTTGTCTGGTGAGTCGTAAGTAGATCGGACCTTGGTGCTTGATGGCAACAGCCAAAGCTTTTTGCGCTTCATTATAGTCAGCCGGTGCCAGCACTACTAAGTTTGGTAGACAACGGGTGATGGCAATATCTTCCAATGCTTGGTGGCTAGCCCCATCTTCGCCAGCTCCCAAGCCCGTGTGCGAACCAATTATTTTGACATTGGCCTTGGAGTAGCAAACACTGATCCGCAATTGATCCCAATTTCGTCCTGGTGAAAAAACCGCAAAGCTAGTAGCAATTGGGATTTTGTCAGCCAGAGCAAGTCCCGCGGCTATACCCAGCATATTTTGTTCAGCTACGCCGACTTCAATAAATCTAGCAGGATATTTTTTGGCAAATTTCCAAACTCGAGTTGATTCAGCCAGATCAGCCGAGACCACCACAATATTTTTATCTTTTTTAGCCAAAGCCAAAAGCGCGTCTCCAAAACCGTCTCGCGTAGATTTATTTTTATTTTCTTTGGGCATATTTATACGGCTTGTCTTAATTCCTGCAGAGCTTTTTCTGCTTGCTCTTTGTTTGGCGCTTTACCGTGCCAGTCATATTTGTTTTCCATAAAAGATACACCTTTGCCGGGGATAGTATGAGCCAGAATGACCACTGGTCCTTTTTGATAATTTTTGGCTTGTTTGATAGTGGCTATTATGTTGCCATAATTATGACCATTCATTTCCAAAACTTTCCAGCCAAAAGATTCATATTTTTTTCGCAAAGACAACAGTGGCATAATGTCAGTTGTTTTGCCATCAATTTGTATGTTGTTGCAATCCACAATATTTATTAAATTATTTAGCTGGTATTTGTTGGCGGTCATGATTGCTTCCCAAAGCTGGCCTTCGTTATGCTCAGCATCACTAGTAATGCAAAATATCTGGTGTTTGGCTTGGTCTATTTTTCCAGCCAAAGCCATGCCCACGGCTTGCGATATACCCTGACCCAGTGGACCACTAGAATTTTCCACTCCCGGTAAAGACAGATTGTGCGGATGCCCTTGTAGACGGCTATTTATTTGGCGTAAAGTTTTTAGCTCTACTAGGGGAAAATATCCAGCGCGCGCCAGTGTGGCATAAAGCACTGGACAATAATGACCACAAGACAAGATTAGTCGATCGCGAAGAGGGGAATTTGGTTTGTGCGGGGTGTGGTTTAATATTTGGAAATATAAAACAGCAAAAATATCAGCCATACCCAAAGCTCCGCTTGGATGCCCAGAGCCAGCGCGTTCCAACATCAAAATAATATCTTGACGGATCAAGTTGGCTTGTTTTTTTAGTTCAGCAATGCTTAAGGTTGGCATAGAGACATTTTAACTATTTACCCTGTCAAATAATTTTTATCGAGCTCAGCTCGATAAAAATTAAACGCAAATTTTATGAATAAGTAAAATATTTTATAACTCTAGTATATCAAAATTTGCGTTTATTTAACAGGGTAAATAAATAAAAAATCATCCAGCCCTCCTTGAAGAGCTGGATGAATTGGGTGTGGTGTGGTGCCATCTATCGCTTGAGTTGGATATCCGTGATGTTTTCTAGAAGAACATCGCGGAAACTGCCGTCAGGAAGACCCAGGTGTAAAGTACGATTTCCGGGTTGATAAAAGTCGACTCGGGGTTCAGTCAGGATGATTTTGGGACCATGATCAGCGGATAAGAGTAGTCGGTGAATTTTGTTGGGGTTGTCAATCAGTGTGTTCAGTTTAGCGCGTTCTTCTTGAGTCAATGGTTCGGTGGGCATGTTTACCTCCTTGTTGAAGTTTATCAAGGGGAAAAATAATAAACTTATACTATTAGTTAATTTTGTTTTTGTCAAGAAAATGGGTGTAAATAGTTATGTCAAGTATCGGGGCTTGATGTGGTGGCGTGTCAAACAAAAAACCCAATCCGTGACTACGGATTGGGCAAGATTTTTTGTTATTTTAATAAACCGTCTAAAATTGTTTTTATTTCAGCTATTGGGTAAGCGCCATTGATTGGAACTTTTTGGTCACCCATCAAAACTACGCTATAAGGTGTTCCTTGGGCACCAGCTGCTTGGGCTTGCTGGGATTGCTCATTCACCTTAGCGGTGTATTTTCCGGAATTTAAACATTCGGTGAACTTAGCGCTATCAAGACCCAAATTCTTTACTATATTAGGAAGCTGAGCAAGAGTTGGTTTGGTAGCGACAAACAATTTGTCCATAAAAGCCCAGACCTTGTCATTGCCACCTAACTCACCAACACATTCAATGGCTTCAGCTTTTTTGGGGGCCTCAGGGTGAAGTGAAGGGAGAGGGAAGTGGCGATAGGCCACCTTTATTTTACCATCATAATCTTTTAAAAGTTGGTTAACGGTTTCGTGAAATTTTGTGCAATAAGGACAGTCAGTATCAGAAAATTCAATCAAACTGACTTTAGCTTTGCTATCACCTTTGACCCAGTCGTCCTTAGTTATGGGGTTTATATTAATAACAGCTGGCTGATTGCCCTTGTTGGTATCAGTGCCCAAGTTATTTACGGCATTGGCGTTATCATTATTGTTTTTGCTTACCAATCCCTTGATGTCAAATTTTCCGGCTAGCAAAACAAAGAAGCCAATAATGAACATGACGGCAATGCCCATAAATATTCCCAGTTTGAAAGCGGAACGCGATGGCATGTTATCAACCATGCCGTTTTTTTTATTTTCGTCCATATTCTTTTATTAATTATTATTTAAAAGTTAGTGAATTATAGCAATTTATAAATTTTGTGGCAAGTTTTTCTTTATATTTTTTGAACAGGATTTTGGCTCCCTAGGATTTAACATGGTTGACAAAAAAGTGTATCTATGCTAATATTATCCATCCCCTAATACGGGGTTTTTTAATAGAAAAATATGATGAAAATTTCAAGTAAAATCTATAGTATTTTAGAGGTCGCTAAAATGACCGCTAAAAAGCAGGGGAAAAGCTTGATTTTGATGATTTTCTTACCTATTTTCTTGTTTCCCCAATTATCAGGATCTCAAGGGTTAGAAGCCCCAGTGGCTGGTCCAGTGATGACTCAAAAAATCGCTGCCTACCACCAGGGTCCAGCTTTGCCAGAAATTGGTAAGCGAGAAGCCCGCAAAACCATGGTTATGACTGTGACGGCTTATTCTAGTGAGCCAGAACAGACCGATAGTACGCCATTTATTACTGCTTTTGGTACCCATGTCCGTGATGGTATTGTGGCTACCAATTGTTTACCAAAAGGTACTTTGGTGCGTTTTCCAGAGGTCTTTGGTGACAAAGAGTTTGTGGTCGAAGACAGGATGAATGCCAGATACTATTATCGCATGGATATTTGGATGGCTGATACTCAAGATGCTATTCAGTTTGGCATCAAATCCTTGAAAGTAGAAATTTTATAAAACATCCACCAAAAGCGCGGATCCGCCTCTGGCTGGGATAATAAAAAGTAGAAATCCTCCGTCAAAAACGGAGGGTTTTTGTTTTTGGTTTTGTCTCAATAAAACCCCATAAATTTGGCTAATTTTGGGGCCCATAAGGGGTTTGACCCACTTTCCCCTGAACCAGAGCGCAAGCGATTAGTTCAGGGTTCGGCGGGCGGGATAGGCAGTCTAAAAAACTGTTCATAATTAGTCAAAAGGGCTGTAAATATTGGCCACCTTAATTTCTTGACAAGGTTTTAATTTTAGTATATAATGTCGACACCGTGAAAAACGGACAAATTATTAAAAAATAAGCTTTAACTATAATAATAGATGTTTAGCCAGTTATACAACTTAGAAACATAAAGGATTTTAAGTACAGTATTGCTGACTTGAAGTCCGCTAATAGCGGATTTTTTGGACAAAAATTTAGTAGCTAGCAAGTAGTTTTTAAAAGGTAGGCCTCTGAGCGACCGTTTAAAAACTACTTAGTGGCTATTCAAGCCAAAATGTAGTTTGACAATTTAAGACATAAATTAGAGTAATTAGAGAAATCAGACGTATTGTAATTATATTATATAAAAAACTATCAAAAATTTTCAGAATTTTTGGTGGTTGCTACAAAGAGTATATGGTGGATGCCTTGACATCAAAAGACGAAGAAGGACGTAGCAATCTGCGATAAGCTTTGGGGAGGTGATAAGCAACCTTTGATCCAGAGATTTCCGAATGGGGAAACCCTTCCGCTGGAAGAGCGGAAACCACTAAGTGAATACATAGCTTAGTTGGAGGCAACCCGGAGAATTGAAACATCTTAGTACCCGGAGGAAAAGAAAGAATTAATGTACTAATTAAAATTAGGGGCAAATTTATTTGTCTTTAGTTTTAATTAGTATCTCGATTCCCTGAGTAGTGGCGAGCGAAATGGGAATAGCCCAAACTTTAGGTAAGATAATCTACTTTGAGTTCTGACCGCAAGGTTAGAGCAAGAGGTAGGGCAATGACCGTGAGTCTAATGCTTATTTAGGGTGTTATAAGAGGTTATCGTTTTGGAACTTACGGATCCAAAGTGTGATTGGTAGTTGTTTAGCAGAGCGGCATGGAAAGGCCGACCACAGAAGGTGAAAGTCCTGTACGCGAAAAATAACTGCGACACTAGATAATTTTCTTGAGTACTACGAGACCGGAGAAATCTTGTAGGAAGTTAGCGTCACTATGCGCTAAGGCTAAATACTTTTGGTGATCGATAGTGAACTAGTACCGTGAGGGAAAGGTGAAAAGTACCCCGTTGAGGGGAGTGAAATAGAATCTGAAACCATATGCTTACAAAGAGTCAAAGCCCTATGTAC
>CALMZN010000049.1 GCA_937870675.1 uncultured bacterium | reverse complement strand
GATAGCGATGCTAAGGTGGGGTGCAGATAATGAATATTGTGCTAAATTTTCGGGTTCTCAAATTGAGAAGGGGCAGCAATAAAAATATAACAAATAATAATAAGACGATAATTTTTATCTTGGTGCTAAAAAAAATAGCTATAGCACCAAAACACAAGCTAAGCAAAGACAAAAATAGCACAATCTGGGGCTGACTCAAGCCAATTTGTCTCAACTTAAAATGCAAATGTTCATTGTCGCCCTGCCAAAATTGCTTTTTTTTCTTTAAGCGCCGTCCTATTACCAAAACTACATCAATGATTGGCGCACCCATGACTAACAGGGCCGTGGCTATTTTACTACCCGATATAATGGCTAGCACTCCCAAAGAAAACCCAATAAAAGTGCTACCACCTTCACCCAAAAAAACTTTGGCTGGATGCCAGTTCCACACCAAAAATCCCAACAAACTACCAGCCAAAGCCAAACTCAAAAATGAAGTAGTGGAATATCTGACATCCCAAGTCAAGCTGACAATAAATATCATCACACCGGAAACCAAGCCAATGCTAGAAGCCAAGCCATCTATGCCATCCAAGAGCTTGGTGGTATAGGTCATACCTAAAAGCCACAAAAAAGTCAGCATCAAACTAAAATATCCGAACCAAATTTTATCAATATACAAAATACCACCCAGAGGATTGGTGACATAATTAATATGCAAACCACAAGACATAATAATCACAATAGCAATAATAGGACCCAGCAATGACTGCCAGGGCTTCAAAGATAACTTGTCATCTAGCAAACCACTTACAATCAGCACTAAACCCGACACCAGTAGACCTAGCAAAATTTGGGGCGCAATTTTATTATCAATCAATAAGCCCTGCTTGGCTAATATGGCTACCAAAATAAATACCGCCAAAAAAATAGCTACGCCTCCGCCAAGAGGTATGGGCTTAGCATGTATTTTGCGCGAATTACTTTTGGGATCATCAACAAAATTAGTTTTTTTGGCTAGCCAAATATAAAA
>CALMZN010000048.1 GCA_937870675.1 uncultured bacterium | reverse complement strand
TACACATGTATACGGGCACAGAAGAACATGACTATGAGCATTTTTGTTTATTTTAGTGCCCTTACACGTCCAAGAGTAAATCATCAGAAATAAATACTTACGTTTGCGCTGATAATTGTTTGAGTAGTGATCCGGATGGTGGCTATTGCGGTGATAGAATAGTTCAGACGGCCTATGAACAATGTGATCTGGGGGAAAGTGTTGTTAAGCGAGCCGATGTGGTGTTTATTTTTGATATTTCTGGCAGTATGAAGAGTGTTGCATATTATTTATGTAATTCTTTGGGCAATACCATAGCAAGTCTAAATAATAGCGATATTCAATATCGTCTGACTATTATGCCCATGGGCGATAATAGTGTTTTGACCACAAACGATGCTAGTGATGATATAGATACAATTTTCAATGATCAAGGTAATTCGGGTTTGGTTTATACATCTTTTGATACAAATGATACAGAGTATCAAAGATGGAACGAACATGTTAAGGATGTATTTGATTATTTAGTGACGAATTGTAGCATCTATCAAAATATTACCAATTATCCCAATGTCCGTTACCGAAGTTATTATAGTATAGCCAATAATGATATCAATAATGATAGTGCTGGTTTATTGCGCGGATCATCCAATCCAGCTCAATGTTTGGATACATTAGCAGATGAATATGCTGGCAATATAGAAAATTGGGGTCCAGCCATAGACAAAATAGTCACTGATTACAACTGGTTGGACGGGTATCAGCGGATAGTGGTGCCAGTCAGTCAAGATTATGCTTGGTGCGGTAATGGTTGGTCTGGGACTACGCCAATTTTGAACTTAAATGAAGATTTTGTTGGGGATGCAACGTCTGATATTTTAGTTTCGGCAGTTAATAGAGCCCTTCTTCAGACACCAGCAGTTAGAATTAGTCCTATTTTATTTGACGCTACTTATGCTGTTGGAACAACCGGATACAACATTGCCAGTAATATTGCCGAGCGAACGAGTGGCTTGTTTTCAAATCAAACGCCCGATAGTAGCACCACTTGGGGTAATAATATTGTGCAAATAATTAATACAGCTTTTTGTGATGGCAATGGTGATGGCGTTATGGATTGTTCATTTCCATAAAATTTTATATTCTTAAAAGATAATTAACAAATATTATGTTTGATGATTTAAAACAACAAAACAACCAAAGCGCTTCGGTGCCTCAAAATCCAAACGCGCTTCCGCAGAATCCACCGCCATCCATGGCTCCAGTCCAGCCCTTGGCTGACATGTTTGCTGATGTGGATCCAGTGTCTCAAGGCAATCAAAATACCGCTGTTAAGCCCAGCGCCGTGCAATCCGGCAAGATTAAGCCAGTATCTAGCACGACTTTTGCCCCGAGCCAGCCATCAGCGCCAACGGATGCCTTGATGTTTAGCGAGACATCAAGTAATAAATTGAATAAAATAATTATTATTTTGGTGGTAGTGCTGTTGGTTTTGGCTATGGGAGCCGGCGCTTACTATATGATTGTTGTCAAAGGAAAAATTAAAACGCCAGTCAACACCAATCAAAATACCAATCAAACTGACAACACCAATACTGATAATAATGAAAATACCGACGAAGTCGACACCACTGATTCTGACGCGGATGGACTAACTGACATGGAAGAATCAGAATACAATACCAATGCTTTATTAGCTGATACTGATGGCGATACCTTGAGCGACAGAGAAGAAGTAAAGACCTACAAGACAGATCCACTAGTTATGGATACAGACATTGATGGCCTGAATGACGGTGAAGAAATAAATGTTTGGAGCACCAATCCATTGTTGGCTGATACTGATAACGACGGCTATCCTGATGGCACAGAGGTGAAAAATGGCTATAGTCCCATTGGTCCTGGCAAGCTAAGCACTAGCGCGCCAGGAGTGACTACTGAAGAGCCGGTCAATATCAAGCTGTCCACAGCTATGGCTTGGGGGTCAAATTTGATTTCAGCTGTTGTTTTGTGCGCGGATGTTTCCAATCAGACAACTTTGACTAGTTATTTAGCTGGGACTGATATATGTAGTTCAAAAATAAATCAGGTCTGGCCAATCGCCCCTGATTCATTCCCTAAGGTTTGTGTTTTAGATAAAATTATTCAAGACACTACTTGGTCTGTTGGTTTGCAATCAAATAGTCCAGAGACATTAAACAGTGTTATTTGTACTCAAGATGGTTGTGCGGAAGCATCACTGGTAGATTATCCGGAGGGCAAAGTTTGTCCGTAGTGTAAAAACAATTTATGGCTGAAGACATAAAAAAAACTGGAGAAAAAGCTCCTGAAAATTTTTTGGTCAATGAAGAAGAGCTACACATCATGCCCAAAAAATTTGTTTCTCAGAATCCCAAGAAAAAAGACACTGGCGCCAAAAGCATAATAGTTTTTTTTGTGCTGGTTTTTGTTTTGCTTATGGCTATTTTGGGCGGTGGCTATTATTGGTTACAGCAGAAAAACAAACCCAAAAATACCAATACCAATGTCAATCAAAACATTAATCAAAATATAAATAATGGCAATGAAAATACCAATGCCAATGTTAATGTCAACACCAATGAGAATGCTAATGTCAACGCCAATATAAACAATACCAATAATAATCAAAACAATAATACCAATACCAATGAGAATCCCAAGCCAATTGTAGTCGCTATTGATACTGATCAAGATGGATTGACCGACTTGGAAGAGCAGACCTATCAGACAGATAAGCAGATTGTGGACTCAGATAAAGATGGTTATAGTGATAGCGATGAGATAAAAAATTTATATAATCCATTGGCTAGCGGTCAAAAGCTCATTGACTCGGGCTTAGTTATCCGTTATGCCAACGACTTG
Source organism: uncultured bacterium (assembly GCA_937870675.1). Lineage (GTDB taxonomy): Bacteria > Patescibacteriota > Patescibacteriia > UBA1558 > GWA2-36-10 > CALMZN01. The sequence goes on along the minus strand of CALMZN010000048.1, from coordinate 3,617 downwards.
TACGCTTATGAAATTTTTTCACCAAAACCTTGGCTAGTCAAAGCCATAGATGATTCGCGGCAAAAAATTGAGTTCATACCAGATACTTCCACTTCAGAGCTCGTGCGCATTGAAGTGGTTGAAAATATTGGTCAGAAAAGCTTGCTTGATTGGCAAAAAGCTTTATACGGCATTCAAGCCATGGAAAATTTTAAGATTGACAATCAAACCAGTTTGCGTTCCATTGACAAAAAACAAGTTTTGATAGTGACCGCTGGCTACGTTTATATCATTATTTATGATACCAGCAACGATAGCAACAATTTCATTACAACTTTTGAGATGATGCTTAAGAGTTTTAAGTTTATCAGTCCAAGCCCGCAAGATGAATAATAAAATGATCACCCTTAATAAGCGTGGCCATAGAGCGGACTTTACTTGGCTGGCTGATTTTTCTCGAGTTATCTTGTCAAAATATAAAATAAAAAAAGAAATTTCTTTCGCCCTGCTAAGTCCTGAAGAAATAAAAAAATTAAACAAAATATACCGTAAGAAAAATAAAGTGACGGATGTTTTATCCTTCAATCTGGATGATAAAGATATATTGGGTGAAATAGTGATTTGCTTAGAGCAAGCCAAAAAACAGGCCATAGAAAAAAATAAAAGTATAAAGTCAGAATTAAAATTATTACTGCTTCACGGCGCCTTACATCTTTTGGGCTATGACCACGAGAAAAGTACCAGTGAAGCCACGCGTCAGGAAAAAGAAGAGCAATTATTATTAAGTAAATTTTAGTATGGCTGTCTGGTGGAAAAGTTTCAAACACGCTTGGCAAGGATTGAAAATTGTTATTCGCAGTGAGCATAATTTTCGTCTTCATCTTTTGGCTGCAACCTTTGTCCTGCTTTTGGGCTATTGGCGGGGTTTGAGCCAAAGCTTGTGGATAGCTTTGCTTTTGGTGATTGCCTTGATCTTGGCTCTGGAAATTTTTAACTCGGCTATAGAAAGATTGGTTGATATGCTGGCTCCCAAAACTCACGGTTATACCAAAGAAATAAAGGATTTGTTAGCTGGTATGGTATTATTAGTGGCTTTTTTTGCTGTAGTTATTGCTTTGGTTATTTTTATATAAAATTATTTGGCAAAATGTCAGATTTTAGTTATAATTAACTATTATTAAGGCGAATTTTTTAGCCCCGTTTGTCTAAATGTCCAAAAACAGAGAAATCATTACTGGCCTCGATATCGGCACCCAATCCATTAGGATAGTCATGGGTCAGCGTTTGGGTGAGAATCGATTGAAAATAATTGGAGTAGCCGAAACTCCGTCTTTGGGTATTAGTCGCGGATCAATCAATTCTATTGAAGACACTGTTTCTTCTATTGCTGAAGTCATGGAAAAATGCGAAAGAATGACGGCTCTAAGGATTGATAAAATTGTGGTCGGTATTTCTGGCACGCATATCAAAACCACCAACAGTCGCGGTGTCGTGGCTGTGGCCAAGGCCAGCCAGCAAGTAGAGGATTCTGATATTGCTCGGGCTGTGGAAGTAGCCGAAAGCACAACCATCATGCCCAATTACGAGATTTTGCATGTTTTGCCCATTGCTTACAACCTTGATGATCAGAAAAATATCAAAGAGCCCCAAGGTATGACTGGCGTTAGATTGGAAGTGGAGACCCAAGTGGTAATGGCCCTGTCTTCACAGGTCAAAAATTTGACCAAATGTATTTATCGGACAGGAGTGGATATTGAATTTATAGTTTTTTCAATTTTAGCTACAGCCGAGGCGGTCTTGACCAAGAAGCAAAAAGAACTTGGTGTGGCGGTAGTCAACATTGGTGCGGCTACTACTTCTTTGGCGGTTTTTGAAGATGGTAATATTTTACACACGGCTGTCTTGCCAGTAGGCGCTGGTCACATTACCAACGATTTAGCTATTGGTTTGAAAACTTCCGTTATGGTAGCCGAAGCAGTAAAATTGGATCATGCTCAGGCCTTGTCTGAAGGTATATCCAAGCGCGATGAAGTTGATTTGCACAAATATTCTGAAGAAGAGAAAAAAGGTAGCTTCGTCTACAAGCGTGATATTGCTTTGATTTCGGAAGCTAGAATGACGGAAATTTTTGAGGCAGTCAATGAAGAATTGAAAAAAATTGGACGAGCTGGTAAGCTACCAGCGGGGGTAATCTTGACTGGCGGCGGCTCAAAATTGCCAATGATAATTGATTTGGCTAAACAAGTTTTTGAACTGCCGGTTTTTCATGGCCTGCCAATCAATCAGGATTTTCCTATAGATAAACTAAATGACCCAGAATATACTACGGCTTTGGGTCTGGTCATTTGGGCTGATCGAAATATTGAAAGTGGCTATACTTTGCCGGGAGCTGATGTTTTCAAAAAAATGGGATCAAAAATTAATAATGTATTTAAGTCAATTTGGCCTTCCTAAATAATCCAAGTAAAAAAAGATGGTGAAAAAAAATATCAAAGAAGTATTACCGCCAGTGGAGACATTTGCCAATATCAAAGTAGTTGGTATTGGCGGTTCTGGTAATTCTGCTGTCAACCGCATGGTGGCGGCTAAGATCAGAGGCGTGGAGTTTTTGGCTGTCAATACTGATGCGCAGGCCTTGCATAGTTCGGTGGCTAGCCATAAAATTCATATTGGTCGAAATACTACTAGGGGTTTAGGAGCGGGTATGGATCCGGACTTGGGCCTAAAAAGCGCTGAAGAAAATGAGCAAGAGATTTTGTCAAAGCTATCGGGAGCGGATATGGTTTTTATTACCTGTGGCTTGGGTGGAGGTACTGGTACGGGAGCGGCTCCAGTAATTGCTGATATTGCCAGAGAACTGGGCGCTTTGACTGTGGCGGTTGTCACCAAACCATTTACTTTTGAGGGAGTACAGCGTCGTGACATTGCTGAAAAGGGTTTGGAACGTTTAATAGACAAAGTAGACACAATAATTACTATACCAAACGATAGATTATTGCAGATTATTGATCGTAAGACCTCTCTGCTTGATGCTTTTGCTATTGTTGACGAAGTATTGAAGCAGGGTGTGCAGGGTATTTCGGAAGTTATTACTGTGCCGGGCTTGGTCAATGTCGATTTTGCTGATGTCAAGGCCATTATGAAGCAAGCGGGTTCAGCTTTGATGGGTATTGGCCGGGCAAATGGTGAGGAAAGAGCCAAAGAAGCGGCCAAGGCGGCTATAGACAGCCCACTGCTTGAATTATCGATCAATGGCGCTACGGGCGTGCTGTTTACTATTTCTGGTAGCAGTAATTTGACTATGTATGAAGTCAGCGAGGCCGCTGAAGTTATTACCGCTCATTGTGATCCTGAAGCCAAAATAATTTTTGGCGCAGTCATTGACGAATCATTGGGTGAAGATGTCAAGGTGACGGTCATTGCCACTGGATTCAAAAATAATTCCGAAAGTACGGTAGAATTAACTCGTCCAGTCGTTGCTTCTTTTTCCGATGCCTTTACCAAAACCAGCGAAGATCGCCAAGTAAAAAACGCCTTTGAGAAAAAATCAGAGCGTGAAGAAGAGGACTCAGAATTGGTTCCCAAGACCAAAGAAGAAGAGGAATGGGATATACCAGCTTTTTTGAGAAAAAAAATTA
>CALMZN010000047.1 GCA_937870675.1 uncultured bacterium | reverse complement strand
GTTTGACCAAAAAATAATAAAAATTTTGGCTGATAAAGATTTTGATTCTTTAATAAAATTTGATAAATTTCTAGCCGAAGAAGCTAAGGAGTGTTCCTTGAGATCGCTTTTGCTACTGCTTGGGATTATAAAAGAGATTAATTACGAGCCCCAGAAATTAAGCTACCAAGCTCCGTTTGGCATCGGCTATCTAGTAGAAAACTTTATTATAAAATAACCCCACTTATTTGGGGTTATCTTTTTTTTGACTGACTAGTTTAAAAAAATAGCGCCAATGCTCACCTTCCTTGGCTAGCTCCTTGGTGTCATCAAAACATTTTTCAATGAAGTTGCGATCCAGTTCTTTGCAAACCTTGAAGACAGAGCTTCGTTTGAATGGCGGAACACTAAGCTCGGCAATAATTTTTAAGGCCATTTCCTGCCAAGCAAAAGCCGGTGCTTTGCTTGTTTTTTTATTCTTGAATATATCTTGGATAGAGTCCATAAATTAATTATAGCATCTGCTATATATATTTGACAAAAGTAAATAAAATTGTTATAGTATGTTTTATGATAAAAATTATTAAATATCCAGATACATTTTTGCGTCGAACTGCCAAAAAAGTCACTGATTTTGATAATGAATTACAAAAATTAGCAGAAAGTATGGCCCAAAGAATGTTTCAAGATGATGGCATTGGACTAGCCGCACCCCAGGTCAATATTGGCCAGCGCTTGCTTGTCATTGGGCAAGCTGATGCCAAAAACTACAAAACATATGTAAATCCAGAAATAACTTTTTTTTCCAAAAATAAAGAAGTGAGTGAGGAAGGTTGTTTGTCTTTGCCAAAAATATTTGGACTAGTCAGAAGGGCCAAAAAAGTTCACGTCAAGTATCAGGACTTGACTGGGCTAGTTCATAAAGATAAGCTGTCGGGCTTAGAAGCAGTTGTGCTACAGCATGAGTTAGATCACCTAAATGGTATTTTATTCATTGACCGCGCTGAAGAAATTACCAAAGGCCAAGATATTTTGGATAGTTTAAAAAAATAATGACTAGCAATAAAAAAATTATATTTTGGGGCACACCCTCTTTTTCTTTACCTAGCTTGCAAGAATTGCATAACTTGGGCTTGGTGCAAGCAGTAGTGACCCAAATCAGCAAACCAGCTGGTCGCGGTCGTGTGATGAGTGATAGCGTGGTCAAACTTTGGGCTGACAAAGAAAAATTGCCCGTTTTGGCTTCACAAAAATTGGATGATAATTTTGTTAGCGAAATAAAAAAATATTTGCCCGCTACTTTTGTGGTAGTGGCTTATGGCAAAATAATTAAGCAAGATATTTTGGATTTATCGGAATTGCCGGCTATCAATATCCATCCTTCAAAGTTGCCAGAGTTCCGCGGTCCCTCGCCTATTCAGGCGGCTCTTTTGGTTGGCAAGCAAAAAACTGCCGTCACACTGATGCAGTTAGACAAAAAAATGGATCACGGCCCGATCATCAAGCAATCGGAAGTCAGAATAAGCGGTCAAGATAATTTCATTACCTTAAGCGACAAGCTAGCCAAAGCCGGAGCGCTTTTGTTAAAAGAAAATATAGTTGCTTATCTAGAGGGAAAATCAATAGCTGTTGCCCAAAATGACGCTCAGGCAACTATTTGCGGTTTGATACAAAAAGAAGATGGTTTAATAGATTGGTCTGAGTCGGCCGATGTTATTAAAAATAAAATCAGAGCTTATAATCCTTGGCCCTCGGCCTATACAAAAATATCTAATGTAGAGATAAAAATAATGTCAGCGCAAATTTCTGAAAAGAAATTAAAACCGGCTGAATTATCCATTGAGCAAAATCACCTGTACTTAGGCACGGGTACTATGGCTTTAGAAATACTAGAACTACAAGCAGCTGGCAAAAAAATAATGTCAGCGCAGGATTTTATCCGCGGTTTTAGACAGAAATAAGTTATTATATTATCTAGGGGCGTAAATAATCAGGTAAATAAGCCATGATTCTATCAAAATCTTCCTGTTTATGAAGCCGTTCATAAGCAGACAATAAAATGCTAAAATTATTTTTTAGCCAGTTTTCGTTATGGCTTATTAGGCCTGAGCCCGTGTGCGCTTCCAATTTAGCTTTTTCGGCCAACAAAAATTTTTCAGCCAAATCTAATTGGCCAGCGGCAATAGCCAACATAAAATCGTTAGTGTTTTCTATTTTAGACACTGGCTCATTTTTTGGCACAGTAGGATCGTATTCTCTTCCTGATAATTTTTCACTCATATTATTTATTTTAATAATTCAATGGCTTTATTTAGTTGTTGGTCAATGTTGTATATATTGTCGTTTAGCACCTCATAATCGGGCTTTAAACCGCGATTTTGAATGGAAGAGCCCAAGCCAGTCAGCCACTCAAAATAGGTGTATTTTAGAGCTGATCCATCAGGAAAATCACTGACCATTTGGCCAGTGCCTTTGCCGTAGGTGGTTTGTCCGACCAATTTGGCTAGATTGGCTTCTTTTAGGGCAGCGGAAAAAATTTCTGAAGCCGAAGCTGTGCCATTATTTGTCAATATTATAGTCGGTATTTTTAGCGATTCGTCTGTGCGCGTGTAATAATTTTCTGTATGATCGCGGGTTTTTTCTTGCAATATCAAAACATTGGCTGGTAGCCAGATATCGGCCAGCTTGATGGCGGAGTCAGTATAGCCACCGGGATTATTTCTCAAATCAATAATAATGCCTTGGCTTGAACTAGTGACAAATTGCTTACGCAAGTTATTGAAATCAGAGACCATGTCTGGCGAAAAAACATTTATACCAAAATAAACAATGTTGTTATTTAATTGTTTGGCAACTACATTGGGGATCTCCACTCTATCTCTGGTGATTATCACATCAAAAGTTTTGTTTTCGGACTGACGATAAATTTTCAAGGTTACATTTGTGCCTTTTGGTCCTTTGATAAGAGCAATGCTTTTTTTCAAAGTAAATCCGCGAATACTTTCATAGTTCACTTCCAAGACCTGATCGTTGGGCAATAAGCCGGCCTTGAGGGCTGGTGAGCCAGTAATCGGCGCGATAATTGTAAAAATATTATTTTTTAATTCTACGGTGGCTCCGATGCCCTCTACCGCGTTGTCAATGCTGTCATCAAACTGCTGTTTGCTTTCGGGTGAAAAAAATTCCGTATAAGGATCATTTAAGCTATTAGCCAAGCCAGCCAAAGAGCCATAAAATAAATCCTTATCATTTATCTTAGCTGGCTGGAAATAACTATTTTTAAGAATATCGATTATATCCTGATATTGCTGAAAGTCTATGGCTGATTTTGGAGTTGGCGTTTGTTTGAAATCAGCAATAGTGATGATGCTTAATTTGTCCAGAGGTAGACCGATAGCCAAATTGGTAAGTGTTTTTAATCCCGCTTCGTCAATACTGATATGATAGCGCATTAAATCAAGCGGGTTGACATACCACACTTCATTGTTTTGGCTGGTATCAATCAAAAATTGTCCGCTGTATTTTTTGGCAATATTATAGTCAATATTTTTTTGGCCACCAGCTTTTGGAATTTTATTCAAAACAGAAACTTTTGTCTTTTGGCCGAATTTTTCAAGGGTTAATTTTACATCAGCAACATCATTGACCGAATAGCGTTTTTTGCTAATTGGGTCAAGATACCAGACCCTTGATTGGAAAATATTGTCTTCTAGTATCATACTGCCTAAGTAGCGGTCAATAAAACTACTATCAACTACCTTTAGAGTTAGGCCCTTGGTAGACATAAAGGGCGCTAAAAGTAGAAAAAATGCTACAATAATAATTTTTTTCATATATTTTTTATTGATCAACTTTTTTTAATTTTTTTTCTGTCACCCAAAAACCCATGTATTTCCCCAACATTAATCTGGTCTGGGCATCAATGGCCGGCACAGAACCAAAAAGAATCATGCTAAAAGGAATAATAAACCACTGCAAGAGCATCAAGATGTAACGAAAATATTTGGCTAAAAATTTACTTTTTAAGTGCAGTGGCATGGGCGGTAAAATAATCACACCCATCAAAGCAATGGTAATAACGCTAAACAAACCCAAACGCATTAAATTCTCCATGATAAACGGCGCATTCTGGGTAGCCACAGTGGTCAGGGATTGGCGTTCGGCAATTTTTAAAGGCAACCAGCCCATCAGAGTGATGAGCACTGGCGCTGTGGCCCAAGAATACACACCTTCAGTTTGATTCCAAGTATAGCGTAATTTTACGGCTAGCGGTATTTTTTTGTTGTTTCTAAAATGCCAGACCATATAAGGAAAATGCTCTACGCCATAAGCCCAACGGCGCATTTGTTTGTATTGATTTTTCACACTGCGCCAAAAGTGGCCAACATAAACAGTATTCATAGAGACCGGTATGAGCATGGGCTCTACTTTGTAGTTGCCGTCATAATGAATCAGGCATTGTAAAAAGATTCTAGAATCCTCGGTGACAATATTGTTTTGCCAAAAACCAATATCAACCAACGCTTGCCAGCTCATGCTGTGCGAAGAAAAAGTAAATAATCGGCTAGGACGAGACAGCTCGGTCAGTAGCCAAAAAGTGGTGGAGTTGGCAACTACTCTAGTGATAATATCCGACTCCCAAACATTGTTGTGATAAAAAGCCATGGGCTGAAAGCTGGCGTGATAAGGATCAGGATGGGTCAAAAATAAGTAAGTCAGATAAGAAAAATATTGTGGGTGCGTGATAGTGTCAATGTCAAAAGTAGAAACAATTAGTTTTTCGTAGTTATAATTATTGGCATCAATATATTTTTTTACTTCATGTCCAGCATGATAAAGATTGGAGCCCTTGCCAACGACATCGCCTTCAATATTGTCTGGATGCAGAGTTATGATGATTTTATGAAAGTATGACTCATATTTTTTGATAACATGATCAGCAATGGGCTGAAAATGTTCGGTAAATCTCCCCTCACCCGCTAAGACCACAATAAATTTTTTGGTGTCGTATTTGACCTGAGTAAGCTTGGACAAGGTAGTGTCAATGATTTCTTGCGGTTCTCCGGCTGTTGGCAAAAAAATAATGTGATAATAATCGTTCCAGGTCGTGCATTCTTCTTTTAATTTTTTCTGCCAATCAATTTTAATAGCGCGTCGATATTTTTTCCAAGAAATTATCAAGTGAATCCACATATAAGAGAGTCGCAAAACCCAACACAAATCAAAAGCAATAATAAAATAAATGCCCCAAATAGGCGCCAAAAATGACAGGACAATGGCGACTATAAAGGTAGTCCAAACCAAAAAGCCAGGAATTATTTCTAAAATTCTATAAGCGTAATAATTACGATAATTTTCGTTCATGGCATTAGGTCTATTTTGTGTTCTAGTAGTTTATTTTTTTCACCATATAAGAAGCTGGCCTTTATTTTTTTACCGGCCAAAAACAATGGCCACCATAGCTTGTTATCTGGCCACATTTTATCATAGGGAATTTTATCAAGGTCAAACCATTCGGGTATCATTTCTTCACTTTCTTCTACTTGGCCTTCAAACTTTAAAGCTTGGAATACATGAACTTCAAATTTATCATTATTGTTATTCCAAGCAAATTTTATAACAGCCCTTTCTTCCAGTGATAAAATATTCAAACCACACTCTTCAAAAACTTCGCGTCTGGCGGCTTCAATATAATTTTCATCCCGATCAAGTTTGCCACTAAAAGTACTCCATTTGTTCATACCAAAACCACGCTTTTTAAAGCCGAGCAAAATCTGACTGTCTTTTATAATAAATGTGGTGGACGCTAAAATCATATTTAGGATACGTGATGTCCAAAGTCCTCGTCCTCTTGGTCAGCAATCGCTTCGGCTGGAGTCACATGAATGCGACCATCAATGTGGTTGGCTGGAGTATAGATAGTGTACACTTTCACAGATTCATTGCCAGTGTTGATAAAATTGTGGGCAGTGCCAGGAGTGACTACAACCACATCGCCGGCTTTGACCACTGACTCTTGGCCATCCAAAATTGCCTTGGCCGTGCCAGTCATAAAAAATAAAGTTTGTTCTACATTGTCATGGGTTTCTAGGCCGATTTCCTCACCTGGTTTTATATCCATGACCACTAGTTGGCTTTTTTTACCAGTAAATAATACTGTGCGAAAGTTTGTATTATTCTTGGTTGTTTCTAAAATGTTTTTTTGGTAAGACATAATATTTACCCCGTTAAATAAGATTTTAAATATTTATTTAAAATCTTAAATTTAATTATTAAAATCTAGTCGACTTATTTTTAAAAATATTTTTTTGTTCATAATATCATCTTATTTACCCTTTAAAATTAAATTTATTTAACTGGGTAAATGTTAATTATTAATCGTCTTTATTTTACTCAATATTATTTACCTTGAATTTTATGATTTTGTTATTCATTTTTATTTATGGTATTTATTAACCAGCCAAGAGCTGGACTGTACTTTGCCACCCTGGCCGACATTAAATACCATCTTACACTTT
>CALMZN010000046.1 GCA_937870675.1 uncultured bacterium | reverse complement strand
GTCGCCCTGTTTGTCGGTCTGGTTGTCGCTCCGGGCTTCGGTCTGGTCTTCGCTCTGGTCTTCGCTCTGGCTGTCGCTCTGGGCTTCGCTCTGGGCTTCGCTCTGGTCTTCGGTCTGGGCTTCGGTCTGGTCTTCGGTCTGGGCTGCCGCTCTGGGCTTCGGTCTGGTCTTCGCTCTGGTCTTCGCTCTGGGCTTCGGTCTGGGTGCCGGTCTGGCTGCCGTTCTGGCTGCCGGTCTGGCTGCCGTTCTGGCTGCCGCTCTGGGCTTCGGTCTCAAAATTATGTTTCGGATCTTTACGATAAGATTCTGGATCAGGATTTGGAACTGGCTCATGGTTCGTTAGTTTCTCCGCTCAGGATTTGGAACTGGCTCATGGTTCGTTAGTTTCTCCGCTCGGTAGCTTCGGTTGCCGAGCGGTTTTTCTTCCCAACAAAAAAAGCACCACTTCATACAACACCACACTGGGATATCTGAAGTCTCGCCGCCTTTATTTTTTAAATAAATTAATATATTCGTCAAAAATAAACAGTCGGTTTCTGGCAAAGCCGGTAATTTCTTTTAAGATACCAAATTTCTGCATTTTAGCAATCAAAGAGTTGGCAGTTGGTGCCGTAATTTTTAATTTAGTAGTCGTTTGATTGGCATTGATGATCGGATGAGAAAATAATAATTCCAGCATATCATTGCCTAGTTTTGCCTGCCTACCAATTGTCATTATATTTTTTTCGCATTTTTGCCTTAGCGTAATTATTTTTTCAAAAGTAGCAATACTATTTTTTGAAGTTTCTATAACACCAACTAGGAAAAATTTTATCCATTGTTCAATATTGTTGTTGGTTCTCACTAAAGTCAAAGCATCATAATAATTGCCTTTATTTTTTTCAAAAAAAGCAGATAAATAGAGAGTTGGTTTTTTCAACAATCCTTTTTCTACTAGATGCAGAGTAATAAGTAGTCTGCCAATTCTGCCATTGCCATCTAAAAATGGATGGATGGTTTCAAATTGATAATGACTTATAGCTACCTTGATTAAAAAAGGAATTTCTAAGTTTTTATTGTGCCAAAATTTTTCCAAGTCAGATAATAGTTCGGATAATTCACTAGGGTGTGGTGGTACAAAAACAGCATCGTTTAAAGTAGCTCCACCTATCCAATTTTGGCTAGTCCTTATTTCCCCTGGAGTTTTATTTTTACCCCGCGCATTAGATAGTAGTATATGGTGAGTATTTTTTAGCAGTCTCATAGATAATGGTAGAGTAGCTAGCTCAGCAATGGCAGAATTCATAGCTTTAATATAGTTTTGTACTTCTTGCCAGTCATCTCTTTTTTCTGGATCAATTTCTTCTTTAGGCAAAAATGCTTCATCAATAGCTGTCTTGGTTCCCTCAATACGGCTAGAAGTAGTGGCTTCTTTAGCTACGTGCATTTTTATAAAAAAATCAACATCAGGTACTAAAGTAGAGTAGGCATTTAGTTCGCCTAAATATCTCACCGCTTCTTCAAGTAATAGATCTATTTTTTTATCCTGCCAATCAAACGGCTTGTTGACCAGTGACGGATAAAAGCTCTTATAGCCATATTGATTTTTATATGTCCCAGCTTTGAAAAATGATTTTTCCATAACTTTAATTATGATTATTTATATTAAAAGTTTAACACATAACCTTTATTATGGCAAATCATATTAAAGGTTGAAAATAAAGGTGGCGAGATTTCCAGTGTAGCCAAGAGAAAAATAGAGTATAGTATGAAAAATAGCTAAAATAAGCCATAAAACTATATATTATACCTAATATTAGCCAAAATATATATAATTATCCCCCCAAGACCTTGACAAACTCTGCCAAAAGGAGTATAATTATGTATTAATTTGATCATTGTAAATTTACTTGTTGAGCATAGCGAAATCCCGTTTTTACGGGACAAATAACCATAATAGCCCCAGCGTTTAAATTGTCTATATTATATAGGTATTTTAGCCGCTGCGGCTATATATCCAGCCGAAGCTTGCTACTCGGAGCATTTCCGAGCAATGGTTTTCCACGAAAGGATGACGACATGGCAAAGCCCATGACCACATCCCAGATCGATCGGGCCTGCGAACTCTTGCGGGCCAAACTCACCAAGCATGCTTCCGAGTTCTCCTCGGATGCTGTGCAGATGGTCTTTGGTCAGTCCGAGCTCGGTGCCGAGTGGCTCACGGTCTTCCGCAAGCGTGTCGAAGCGGTCAGCTCCATGATCGTCCGTCGCGTCAGGGTGGATCGCACTCGTTCGCCTGAGCAGGTGCTGGATGCCACCGGTCGCGCCCAGTACACCGACAGCCAGGTCGTCAAGTCCATGCCTCGTGGCACGGGCGAGGAGACCGACATTCGCTTCTTCAAGCCCGAACCTGAAGAGTACGATCATGACGGCTGGATGAGTGACGAGGCATTCGAAGCAGCGCTCGCTCGCCGCAATTTCATCGCCGCTGATCCCGAATCGTTGGCCAAGGTCAACGAGGACGATCCGGCCTTCGCTGACACCCACCCAAACTGCACCCACTGGAAGGGTGCCGACGGCAAGTGGCACTTCGCCACCTTCCACCGCTGGCTTGACAAGCGTTACGTGGATGTCTACCGCCATGATCACGCTTGGCATGGCCCCTGGTGGCTCGCTGGCGTCTGCAAGTAATTGACCTTGGCCACTTGTGCACTTGGGACTTTCTAAGTCCTTTGACACTTGGTCTCGGCCAGATCGCAAGACTCCGCTTTAATCGCTTCAGTGTGATGGGCGGAGTTTTCTTTTTGTTTTAAGAAATTTGAAAATTGTTTTAAATTATAGTTTGTTAATTTACCTAGAAGAAAAGGAATATTTCAGCTAACACACCGGGATATCTGAAGTTGCTGAACAAATATCCGTGATAGAATAATTATAACATCACGGATATTTGGAAGCAATTTCAAGTGGAGCCAAGAGAGAAATAGAGTATAGTATGAAAAAAGACTCATTTACTTAATAAGTCTTTCTATGTAAGCTATTTTTCGTGAGGCGGGAAAAAATTAATCAAATCTTCTTTTCTTAATAACAGTAAGTCATCAGCCACTTTGCTTAAGCCAAAGGATTGATTGCTGGGAAAACCAATATATTTAACTTTCTTTTTAAAAGAATGCACTTCTTCAATAGCTGGCACTAAATCAGTATCAGAACTTATTAAAATAGCTTGATCATATTCATCGAGACGAGCCATCCTTATCATCTCTACGGCAATTCTGACATCCACGCCTTTTTCATGAAATGATTTGTCAGGGTGTTTTATGATAGTGCCTAAAACAGTAGGTATATTATGTTGTTGCAACCAAGCAATCAATCTTTGTTGATCAGCATACATTGTTTCTGATTTTTGGTCGCCAGCATGTCTTTTTATAGCACCAATATAATATCTGATGCCAACTAATTCATTATCTTGGCAGAGAAATTTTCCAAAAGCAGTATAGTCAAATTTTAATAAGCTAATTGACTTATCATTTATCAATTTTTTCCCGCCTCGATAGAAATTACTGCCGTCTATAAATACAAAACATCTCATATTTTTTTTCTAAAAAACTGCCATCCCAAGGATCTTGAGAGGGCAGTGAGATTAAGTACTTTCAATATATATCAGAGGCATATATTTGTCAATATAAAGTAAATGTGTATAATTTAGCCAAAATAAGCCATAAAACTACATATTTACTCTAATATTAGCCAAAATATATATAAATACCCCCCCAAACCTTGACAAACTTTGCCAAAAGGAGTATAATTGTATATTGATTTGATCATTTAAATATTACTTGTTGAGCATAGCGAAATCCCGCCAAAGGCGGGGCAAATATAGCCCCAGCGTTTAGATTATCTATATTAATTATATAGGTAGTTTGGCCGCTGCGGCTATTACCAGCCGAAGCTCGTCTGCTCGGAGCGATTTCCGAGCACAACTATTCGCGAAAGGATGACGCCATGTCTTCCATGACCCCATCCATGCAGGAGATGACCGACGGCCAGATCGACAAGATCGTCGACATCTTCCGAGCCCGTGTTCGCAAGGGCCGCAACGCCCTGTCCTCGGACGCCGTTCAGCAGGTGCTGGGTCAGTCCGAACTCCCCGACGAGCTGTTCGGAGTCTTCCAGAGGCGCGTCGAGGCGGTCAGCTCCATGATCGTTCGCCACGTCAAGGTGGATCGCACCCGCTCGCCCGAGCAGGTCATCGATGCCACCGCCCGCGCCAAGTACATCGACGGCAAGGTCATCTCGACCATGCCCAGGGGCGAGGGCGAGGAGAAGAAGGTCTTCTTCTTCAAGGTCAGTCGCTTCATCAGCGACGACGATCTGGAGAAGGAATACGATCTCCGCGGCCTGCGTCCGGACCCCTACGCCCAGGCCAAGGTCAACGAGGACGATCCGTCTTTCGCTGACACCCACCCCAACGGCACCCACTGGAAGGATGCCGATGGCAGGTGGAACTTCGCCACGTTCTCTCGCTGGGACGATGACAGGCGCCACGTGGATGTCTACCGCCGCGGCCACGCTTGGCGTGACTTCTGGTGGTTCGGTGGCGTCTGCAAGTAATCTGACCTTGGCCACTTGTGCCCTCGGGACTTGAAAAAGTCCCTTTGACACTTGGTCACGGTCACAAGCACGAACTCCGTCTCAATATACCTACAGCGGGTTGAGAGACGGAGTTTTCTTTTTGTTTTAAGAAATTTGAAAATTGTTTTAAATTATAGTTTGTTAATTTACCTAGAAGAAAAGGAATATTTCAGCTAACAGACGAGCGTATGCGACGTCCCGAACGAGTGGGGCGCTATACTTACGGCGGCTTGCCAGCCGTAGCTTTAGCGAAGGCTGGAGCCGAACCGCCTAAGCGAAGGAGTGATTTTGGTGAAGGCCGAGGAGAGAGTTTGACAAATTTTGTATATATGCTACAATAACTTTAGAAAAATCATCCAAAGCCCTCCGCAAGGAGGGTTTTGTGATTCTCTTAAAGTTTCCAATCTTCCTTAAACCAGTTAAACCACATAAACTGGTCAGAGGCTTCTATTATCTCTCTAGCTATATGATTACGAGTAGAGATAGCAACTACTTTTTTACCATGTTTTTGTAGGTATTTTATTAAAGCAGTAAAGTCACTATCACCGCTTAATAATATAGCAGTGTCATAAGTAGCTAAGTTATCAATCATATCTATAGTTAGCTCTACATCACAATTACCTTTATATAGACTACTACCATCTTTTTGTCTAATAACTTTTACTTCTTTAACTATCATTTTAAA
Organism: uncultured bacterium; assembly: GCA_937870675.1. Lineage (GTDB taxonomy): Bacteria > Patescibacteriota > Patescibacteriia > UBA1558 > GWA2-36-10 > CALMZN01. Next base: position 284 of record CALMZN010000046.1, on the reverse strand, counting down.
GCCTTTTCTAGCTAACATCTCCAGTAAATTAGCTTGCCCTTTGTTTTCCTTATCAGTAGAGTAGTAAAAGTAAATATCAACTAATTTTGAGTTTTTCTTAAAGTATTGTTGTAGTTTTTTGTAGTCAATTCTCCAACCTAAATCTCTTAGACAATAAATAACATTAGCTACGTCTACAAAAACAGCTATTCTTCCATATTCTGACCAGTTTATAGGATGATTTTTCATAGCTAAATTTTAGCCCAAAAAGTTATATTTTACAATCTCCTCGATCGTAACCGCAT
>CALMZN010000045.1 GCA_937870675.1 uncultured bacterium | reverse complement strand
ATACTAACTTTCCAAACTACAAAGAAACCAAGGACTATTTCACGACTACCAACTATACTATTAGCCGTGAATATTATGATGGTCTGGATAGGGTGATTCAGAAAAAAGCCCAACTACCAACCAGCGGTCAATATTCAACTGTAGATATAAGTTATGATTCTCAAGGCAGGATGAATCGCCAATCTTTGCCATATATTACAAGTATCATTGATTATTCAACACCAAATTTGAGTCAGCCAGCCAAAACCTACACTTACGATGCTTTGGATAGGGTGCTTACTGAAGCTACACCAGTAGGAACAACTACTTATGAGTACGATGGCTTTACTACTAAAATCACTGATGCCAATGGCAACTTCAAAGAGCTCACTAAAGATGCCTACGGCAATCTGGTAGAAGTCAAAGAATATTTAGACAGCAATATTTATACCACTAGTTATGAGTATACTTTGACTAATAAGCTAAAAAAGATTACGGACTCAGCTGGCAATATCAGAAATTTCAGCTATGACGCTTTGGACAATTTGGCTTGGCAAGATATGGTGCATAAACCTTCAGTCACTACTCCGGCCAAGATCCAATATACTTATGACAAAAATGGCAATGTGCTGACCGAGACATCATTTAAGAATGACGCTATTTCCTATATCTATGATGACTTGAATCGCGTGTTGAATGAAAAATTATCCGGCGTTAATAAAATTAGCTACACTTATGATCAGAATGGAGATACTGGGCAGCTAACTTTTGCTGACTATGGTGGCGGTAATTATAAATCCTATGACTATGATGTTTTGGGTAGATTAAAAACAGCCACCACCACTATTTATAATGAGCGATTTGTTTTGAAATATGAGTACAATCTAGCCGGAGCACTTTCTAAGGTAATTTATCCCAACAATTATCAAGTAATCTATGGCTTTGGTGCTACTGGTCAAGTAAATAGCGTGTCGTTAGACAAGGGTCAGGGGCCAAACACCATTGCTTCCAATATTCAGTACAACCAAAACGGCCAGATGGTTCATCTGGAGCGCGCCAATGGCGTGATGACCGATTATACTTATGATCCAGCCCAGGCCTTTCGTTTGACTAGGATTTTGACTGCCACAGCTATATCCACCCTCCAAGATCTCAATTACACTTATGATTCGGTGGGTAATATCTTGACCCTAGTTGACAATGCTAATACTGATCTGCAAAAGTCAGCCATCTATACTTATGATGATTTAAATAGATTACTTACAGCCACTGTCACTTACACTAATCATCCAGAAAAAAACTACACCCAAACCTTTACTTATGACAGTATTGGCAACATGACCACAAACTCTGATCTCGGCACTCTAAACTACGCCAACGGCCAGCCACATCAATTGACTTCATATGGTACGCGTACTTTTATTTATGATTTGGCTGGCAATATGAGGGGTAATAATGTGACGAAGTTTGCTTGGGACTGGAGAAATAGAATGGTAAATAGTTTTGATATAGCTACTACTAAATATACTAATTATGCTTATGATCACAACAATCAAAGATTTTTGAAATATACCGAGGAGTATATTAAAGAAGAACCCATACCAATGGAGCGGGTTGTGGGGTCAATAGATGATAAATTAATCAGTATGCAGATGGCTAGTGATTTCAAGCTTCAAGTTACCAGTCAAGACAAATATATAGATAAATATTTTGAAAAGAACCTAAACAATCAAATCAAGAGCCACGTCTTCCTAAATGACATTAAAATTGCTACAATTAATAATAATGATAATCCCTATTACATTATCAGTGATCATTTAAATTCTAGCAATTTACTTACCACTTCTACTGGCACTATAGCCGAGGTAGAGGATTACAAGCCATTTGGTGCTACTAATTACAAAAATACTATCCAAGATTTGAAGAATGACTATACTTTCACTGGCAAAGAGGCAGATGAAGAGAATAATTTGCAGTACTATGGGGCCAGATACCTTGATAACCAAATTGCCAAGTTTATATCTCTAGAACCAGTAATGTTAGTCCTTTATGATGGTGAAAAAGTTAAGTCCATTTCTGGCCAAGAATTAAATAAAATACTATCTGATCCGCAAGGTTTAAATAGTTATTCATATTCTAGAAATAACCCAATTATACTAGTAGATGTGGATGGTAATT
>CALMZN010000044.1 GCA_937870675.1 uncultured bacterium | reverse complement strand
CACTTTATCGATGCTCCAGAAGCCAATGAAACTCCAAAATCAGAGTTGCTTATAAAATATTCAGATGATTATTACAAGGTCAATTGGCGCTTCAATAATATCTTACAGCAATATCAGCGCTGGCAAAATGATGCTAAGTTTGATTTTGATACGGGTGACCAAGCGCAAGCCACCAATGTCGTAGTCCAAGTAGTATCTGCCAAATTGATAGACATTGAGCGCCGATCAATGGATACTAAAAAAAGCGGTAAAGTTTGGATTTTCAATGCCTTGGGTCAGCAAAGTGGCCAGTGGAAATACATCAACAATCGCACCAGATTTTTTAATGAGCAAGGCACGGAGGAATTGAATTTATTACCTGGGCATACTTGGGTGCAGATTATTGACAATGAAAATAAATTAGAAATTAAGTAAAAAAATATCCGCCCTGTACCAGTCGCCACTTGCGTGGCTCTGGTACAGGGCGGTTTTTGTATTTAGGTCAGGCCTTGAGTGAGTAAGACAACATCAGCTGTTCTGGCATCATTATTGACCCTCGTGACCTCAAAGTGAAAGATCGCACCTTCAGACGCATGCTCAACAACATCTCCTACGGCTAGTGGTTTGTCGACGCGGATAGGGAAGGTAGTGAAAGGAACCTCGGGGTTGACGCCAGTGAAAATGATGTAGAGGGATTCGTCATCCATTGGGCGCACCTCCTTTTGTATCCGATTTTTCCCGATAAAATATATTAGCACTAGGTTTTTGTTTTGTCTAGTGTAGTTAATTATCTTTTATTTTTAACAGGCGAGCTTGGCCAGCCAAGTCCTTTTTTATTTCAATTTTGGCTTGAGGAAAATGTTTTATAGCTATTTGTTTTATTTCAGGATCTTGTTGGGGGTCAATTTCCAAAAGTGCTAGTCCATTTTTTTCTAAATATTTTGGTAACTGTTTGAAGAATCTTTGATAACAAAACAGGCCATCATTTCCAGCCACTAGGGCTTGGCGCGGCTCTTTGGCTATGCTTGGTTCTTTTAAGTGTTGCCGGCCAAGGTATGGAAGGTTAGCTAGCACTAGGTCAAATTTTTGGACTGGTACATTTTTTAGCAAATCAGATTTTATTATTTTGACACGGTGTTTAAGGCCGTGTTTTCTAAGGTTAGTTTTGGCTACTTTGAGAGCCCGACCAGAATTATCCACAGCCACAAAGCAACCCGACGGGTTGGTTGTGACCAACCCGTCGGGTTGAGCGGCGTAATTTTTGGCTAGAGCGACAATCAAACAGCCACTGCCAGTACCCACATCAATTATATTTGGGTTTTTTTTATTTTTTAAATATCTTAGACCTTCTTCCACCAGTAGTTCGCTTTCGGGGCGGGGGACTAAGACATGATTAGAGACATAGAAATCCAAGCCAAAAAAGGCCTTGTTTCTAGTCAGATAGGCAATACTAAAATTTTTTCTACGGCGTTCTAGCAGTCGCCAAAAAGTTGACTCGCTTGAGCGACTCAATATTTTTTCCGGATTTTTGTAAAGATAATTTAGTGAGCGGTGTAGCCCTTCAGCCAGCAATAATTCAATATCTCCAAGGGGGACTAGAGGATATGACTTTTGGGCCTGTTGGCAAATATTTTTTATAGTCATGATTTAATTTTCTCTGTCATCCTGATTTAAGGCATTTTTTCTTGGGCAAAGAGTTTTGAGGGCTTGTATTTTAATTTTTTTGGCTTCTAGCGGCTTGCTGAAGAGGCATGATGACGGGCAGTAGCTCGCCATCCAAAATGATGGCTAGGTTATGCAGGGTCAGCTTGATGCGATGGTCAGTCAATCTATCTTGGGGAAAGTTGTAAGTGCGTATTTTTTCACTGCGATCACCTGAACCAACTTGATTTTTTCTATCTTGAGCCAATTTTTGGTGCTGGTCTTCTTCCATTTTGTCCAGTATTCTGGAGCGCAAGATAGCCATGGCTTTTTCTTTGTTTTGGCCTTGGGATTTTTCATCTTGGCAAGAAACTACTGTGCCAGTGGGTAGATGCGTGATGCGTACGGCTGATTTGGTAGTATTGACCGATTGTCCACCATGTCCAGAGGCGCAAAAAGTATCAATGCGAATATCTTTGGCTTCAATCACCAGGTCAACCTCTTCGGCTTCAGGCATGACGGCCACAGTGGCCGCTGAAGTATGTACTCGGCCAGCTTTTTCGGTTTCTGGCACGCGTTGCACGCGATGCACGCCACTTTCAAATTTTAAATGTTTGTAGACATTATCGCCAATGATTTCGGCAATTATTTCTTTGAAGCCACCCAAGCCAGTGCGATTACTAGATAAAATTTTTACTTTCCAGTTCATTTTTTCCGCAAAGCGAGAGTACATGCGGTAAAGCTCTGAGGCAAAAAGCGCTGATTCATCACCGCCCGTGCCAGCGCGGATTTCCAAAATAACGTTTTTTTTGTCGCGCGGGTCAAGAGGATGGATGATTTCTTCCAGCTCAAGCAGGTCTTTGTCCAATTGAGTTTTTAGCTGGTTAATTTCTTCATGAGTCATAACGATCATTTCTTCATCACTTTCTTGAGACATTGAAATTTTTAGCCCAGCCAAATCGCTTTTATTTTTTTCTATTTTTTTAAGCAAATCAAAAGTGTACTTGGTTTCACTGTATTTTTTACCAAGTTCGGTAATTTTTTTGTTGTCCGCCAAAACTTCTGGCAACTGCATTTGTGTTTCCAGATCTTTAAGGTCTTGTTGTAATTTAGTAATGTTTAATTCCATGTTGTTATAATTATATCAGAAAATTCGTTCCTAACAAAAAAACTCCTATTAAAAAAGAGTTTTTTGATAAGTCAAATGTAGCTATTTTTTTGTAGCTTTTTTTGTAGCCCGCTTCGCCGATGCTTCAGCAGGGCGAGTAGTTTTTTTAGCCACAACTTTTTTTACTTTAACTTCTGGAGCGTTCATTTCGGCTTTGGCCTTGGCGCGTTCTTTTTCCAGTTTTTTAATAGTGGAGGCCTGACGCTTGGCAGTGCGACCACGGCGAGTGGCGCCAACAGTTTTTTGTAATTCTCTCATTTTCTTGAATCTGTCCACGCGACCAGCAGTGTCAATGAGTTTTTCTTTGCCAGTATAAAAAGGATGGCAAGCAGAACAAATTTCCACATGGATTTCTTTGAGTGTTGATCCAGTGGTCATGATGTTGCCACAAGCGCAAATGATTTTGGCGTCTGAGTAATAGTTTGGGTGTATGTCTTTTTTCATATAAATTTTTCCCCAGAAAATGTGGGAGTTTTTTAATAAATGCTCGGAAATAATAGCATAAAGCAATCAATAGGTCAAGTTTGACTACTCAAGTCGCTATCCTTGCCAAATATAAACTTTTGTGCTAATATATTGGCACTTAGGTTTATTCACCTAATTTTATTTATTAACTACCCCATCAAACGGGGTTAACACAAGTATTTTGCCGTAAAACTCAAGCATCCTTCCTCATCTATGAGGCACTTGGGTCGCAAAATACGGGTAATGTCTCTAGTTTTGACTAAAGAGGCAAGAAAGGAAAAGAAACATATGATTAAAATTCCTACATTAGAGGAGTTGTTGAAGAAAGGTGTGCACTTTGGGCATAGAACTTCTAAGCGCCATCCCAAAGCTAGTCGCTATATCCACACCGATAGAAATGGCGTACACATCATTGATTTGCAGAAAACAGTCGAGGCCCTGCCGGTGGCTTTTGAGTTTGTGGAAAAAATTATCAAAAGCAATGGCCAGATTTTATTTATCGGCTCAAAAAAGCAAGCTCGTGATATTGTAAAAGCGGCCGCTGATGCCTGCCAATCGCCATATATTATTGGTCGTTGGTTGGGTGGCACTTTTACCAATTTTGAAAATATTGTGAAATTGACTCGCAAGTTGGAAAAAATGGAAAAAGACGAGAGCGATGGAGCTTGGGAGCTTTATACCAAAAAAGAACAAGTCAATTTTCGCAAAGAGCTCAACAAATTAAACGACAATGTCGGTGGTATCAAAAGTATGAAGCGCTTGCCACAGGCCATTTTTGTGGTAGATATTCGCAAAGAAAAAACTGCGGTCAGCGAGGCACGCAAAATGAATATTCCGATCATTGCCATGACCGACACCAATGTCAATCCCGAACTGGTGACTTATGCTATACCAGCCAATGATGACGCTATAAAATCCATTGAAGTAATCACTAATTTATTGGCCGAGACCATCAAAGAGGCCAGAGTAGCTAAGTAAAAAGTAGCAAGTCAAAAGTTTAAAGTAACAAACTTTTTACTTTATACTTTTAACTTTATAACTAAAATAAAACTATGCCTAATTTAGAATTAGTAAAAAAAATACGGCTAGCCACTGGCGCTGGCATGTCTGATATCAACAAAGCTTTGAATGAAGCCAATGGTGATGAGACCAAAGCCGTAGAAATATTGCGTAAAGCTGGACAAAAAATTGCCGCCAAAAAAGCTGATCGCCAGATCAAGGAAGGCGCTATTGTTTTGGCTGTTGAAGGTAAAAAATTAGCTGTCGTGGCTTTGGGCTGTGAAACAGATTTTGTGGCCCTCAACAAGGACTTTATAAATAGCGTCCAAGAACTAGCCCAAGAATTGCTAAAAAAAGGTTTGACTGATTTTCAAACTTGGGCGGCTGATAAAATTCAGAATGATTTTATTGTCAAAATCGGTGAAAATTTGCAGTTGGCTAATTTTGATTTGATTGAAGCGGATATTATGGGTAGCTATTTGCATTCCAATCGCAAAGTGGCCGCTGTAGTCACTCTCCGGTCAGGGACAGCTGACATTGCCAAAGAAGTGGCCATGCATACAGCCGCTATGTCGCCAAAATATTTGCGTCCGGAAGATGTGCCCGCCGAGATCATAGCCAAAGAAAAAGAAATCTACACTGAACAATTGAAGAATGAAGGCAAACCAGAGGCCATGTGGGAAAAGATTATGCCCGGTAAAATTGCTAAATTTTATTCAGAAGTGTGCTTGCTTAAACAGATCTATGTCAAAGATGATAAGCAGACCATTGAGCAGTATTTGCAAGCCAACAAAGCGGAAATTGATAAATTTTTCTACTTCTCGTTATAAAATAAAAAAGCCATCTTATTTATTAGGGTGGTTTTTTGGTGTCCCTTGTCATTATCTCCAGTATTTGCCATAATGCTAGTGTTTAATATATATGCGTCTTGCTAAAATACAATTTCATAAACTGGAAAAAGAATATTTTTTCTTGCCCGAGTTCAGCGAAGACCAGCGATACGAGGTCAAAGTCAATGATCAGATAATTACTGACTCTGCTTTGGGTCGGGATTTGGGTGTGGTGACAGAGCTTTTGGACTGCAATGACACAGAAGTAGAAAAAATAAAAACCGCCCAAATAAAAAGTGTCGGTGATCTTAAAGCCCTGACTAGGCCAGCCAGAAAAAATGATTTGGAAAAAAGCCAAGAAAACAGGGCTAATTATCCTCAATACTTGAAGATCGCTCAAGAGCTGTGCCAAAAACACAAACTCAAAGAAATGAAGCTGATCGATGTTTCGGAGTCGCTGGATAATAGCCACTTGACTATTTATTTTATCTCCAACATCAGAGTTGATTTTCGTGATTTGGTCAAAGATTTGGCTGGTACTTTTCACGAAAAAATTCGCTTACAGCAGATTGGTGTCAGGGATGCCGCTAGAATTGGCGGTGATGTGGGATCTTGTGGTTTGCCTTTGTGTTGCAAGGCCTGGCTTTCACGGATTGGCAAGGTCAATCCTGACTGTATCAAAAATCAGGACTTGATGCACCGAGGAGTTGATCGTCTGACGGGCGTTTGTGGCCGGCTCAAATGTTGTTTGAGGTTCGAAGAGGAGAATTACAAATTTGCCGAAGGTCAGGCGCCAAAAATTGGCGATACTATAAAAACTAAAATGGGCAGTGGTAAGGTCATTGAAGTATTTCTAGACAAACAAAGTGTTGTTTTGGAAATCAATGGTGAAACAGTGGAGTATCCTTATAGTGAAGAATTAAAATGTAAATATTAAGGCCACTCTTTTTATAAGAGCGGTTTTTTGGTATACTTAGAACGATGTGATTATTTAAAAGCTTAAAAATATATGGCAAAAATAAAAGTAGCAATCAATGGTTTTGGTCGCATTGGTCGGGCGGCCTTCAAAATAATGCTGGATGACTCCAAATACGAAGTAGTGGCGATCAATGATTTGGCTCCAGCTGACGCTTTGGCCTATCTATTGAAATACGACACTATATATGGTCGCTACAATAAAAAAGTATCAACCCAAGATAATAATATTATTGTCAATGGTAAAAAATATTTAGTGACAGCCGTACCCGAGCCAGATAAACTGCCTTGGAAAAAATTAAAAGTTGATGTGGTACTGGAATGCACTGGCCGTTTTGTCAAAAGCGAGCAAGCGACTCTACATATCAAAGCCGGCGCCAAAAAAGTAATTATTTCTGCTCCAGCCAAAGGCGCTGATGTTATGACTTATTTGTTGGGTGTCAATGAGAAAAAATATAAAAATGAAAAAGTAATTTCCAATGCTTCTTGTACTACCAATTGTATTGCTCCAGTGGCGCAAGTGATGGTAGATACTTTTGGAGTGGACAAAGCCATGATGACCACTATTCACTCCTATACAGCTGATCAGCATTTGGTGGATAGTCCACACAAAGATCCGCGTCGTGGACGAACAGCCGCTCAAAATATTGTACCCACGACTACGGGTGCGGCTATTGCCACCGGCCAAGTGATACCAGAGATGGAGGGTTTGTTTGATGGTCTGTCTATTCGCGTACCGACAGCGGTTGTTTCTTTGGCTGACTTTACCTTTGTGCTGAAAAAGAACGTCACTGTCGAGCAAGTCAATAAAGCATTGATCAAAGCCAGTCAATCACCACGTCTAAAAAATATTTTAGGCGTCACTGATGAACCAGTGGTTTCCTCGGACTTTATTAAAGATTCGCGCAGTTCTATTGTTGATCTGGCGCTGACCAAAGTAGTAGGCGGTAATATGATCAAAATCATTGCTTGGTATGACAATGAATGGGGGTATTCTAATAGATTGGTGGAGATGATAGATAGTATTATATAAATTAATATTCAACCCTTCGACTACGCTCAGGGCACTCGCCTCGCTAGACAATAATATAGTTGAAGCGCCGAGCGAAGCGAGGTGCTGAAACCACGAGCGAGGAGCCGTAAGGTGACGAGTCGAGTGGTAGAGATGATTGGAAAGATTGCTAAATAATTTTAAAAAAATCGTCGAGCTGAGCTCGATGATTTTTTGACTCCACACAATATCAGCGCATATCTCGAGTTAGCTGGTTTTGTTCCACAGGGTAAATATTGTTTTATGCCTTATAAAATGATAAGATAGCAATATGATAATAAATTTTTACAACAGCTTGAGTCGCAAAAAAGAGGAATTTAAGCCCATAAAAAAGGGCTGTGTGGGCCTGTATACTTGCGGTCCGACTGTTTATGATTATCCACATATTGGCAATTTTGTGTCC
>CALMZN010000043.1 GCA_937870675.1 uncultured bacterium | reverse complement strand
TAACTTATCAATATATTCCTGCAAACGAGAAACAAAAATCGCTTCATCAAACTGCAAAGCATGAGCGCGAACAACCTCTGGATCAAAGTCATGTTCATTGAATCTCAAAACACAGTGAGCCAAAGACTCCCAGGTCTGTTCATCAAAAAATACGCCCGAAAGCCCTTCTTTAACAGTTTCTACTGCCCCACCAGCTTTTAGGGCTATCACTGGCCGTCCAGAGGCCATGGCTTCTACAGCGCTAATACCAAAATCCTCTATCTGGGGATAAATAAATGCTCGACAGTGTGATAAATAATAATTTCTTTTGGCGTCAGATAATTCGCCTAAAAACTCTATATTGCTATTAGCCATTTTTTTTAATTTCCGTAACTCTGAACCAGAACCAATTATTTTCAAGGGTAATTTCAAATTATTGAAAGCCCGAATTGCCAAGTCAACTTTTTTGTAGGGTCGCAGGCGACTAACTATCAGATAATAATCCCCCACTTCAGAGCTTATTTGAAAGTCCTTTGTTCTGACCGGCGGATATATAATTGTCGCCTCACGCTGATAATGTTTTTTTATTTTATCCGCAATGTGTTGAGAGATGGTTATGAAGTAATCAACTTTTTGAGCTTTAGCAAAATCCCATTTTTTCAAACTATCCAAAAGTTCTGGCCACAAAACTTTGAGCAAACGACCCTCTGGCAAATTATCAAGATATTCTTCTTTGTCCTCCCACAAATATCTAGTTGGGGCATAACAATAGCAAATATGTCTGACTCCCTTGGCGAGATTAATGCCTTTGACCAAGCCAGAACAAGAACTAATTAAATAATCTGCGTCTACAATTTCCGTCTTTTCCCAAACTTTTGGCATCAGTGGCAGACAATACTTAAAAAATCTTTTAATATCGGGAATTTTCTGCAAAGATGATGTCAATATTCTATCCTGCGGTAATAACTTTTGGGTAATTTTTTTTATGTTAACCAAAGTATAAATTGGCGCCACTGGGTACATAGACGCCAAGACAGCCAGCACACGCTCAGCGCCACCTATTTGAAACAAATGATCGTGGGCTAGAGATATTTTTAGATTAATTTTATTAACAGGCCTCATCTTTTTTGAAAAGAGCTTTGGGTGTTTTTAATAAAATTATCAGATCCAATAATATTGACCAATTTTCAATATAAAATATGTCTAGCTTAGCTTCATCGCTAAACAATAAATTAGAGCGACCGGAGACCTGCGCCATGCCAGTAATGCCCGGCTTAATGGTCAGCAATTTACGATATCCCCTTTGGTATTGGGAAACCTCCTCTGGCTCATGAGGACGTGGACCAACCAAGCTCATTTGGCCTTTGAGCACGTTATAAAGCTGAGGTAATTCATCCAAGCTAGTGCGACGCAAAAATTTGCCAAGCTTAGTCACTCGCGGATCATTTTTCATTTTAAACAAGGGGCCATCAACTCGCTCATTAAGGGTCTTGATTTCATCTTTAAAAAGATGAGCATCCTTAACCATGGATCTGAATTTATATATTTCAAAAACTTTTCCTTTTTGCCCCACCCTCTTGAGACGCACAATGATTGGGCCAGAAGAAGAAAGCGCCACACTCATAGCAATTATGATTAAAAATGGTGACAAAATTATAATAAGCAAAAATGATAAAAATAAATCAAAAATTCTTTTGTACACTCTCCGCCAACCGTCAAGTGGGGTTCCTTTTATCTCAATCAATGGCAAACCAAAAATACTATTGAGCTCTAGATTCAAACTCTGAGCTTGGAATAAATTAGCAATGTATTTCAAGTTGATGTGATTTTCTTGACAGAAAGTCAGCAGATCAAGGGCTTCATCTTTGTCCATAGAAGAATCGGTCTGCATAATGTACTCCACTTGCTGATTTTTAATGATGGTTTTGGAATCACCGGTATTTTTTAGTTGCGCTAGATTGTCATATTGACCAACAATTTTGTAACCCAATGTTTTATTTTTGTTGTAAGCGTCAATGATCAGATCAGTATCAGCCACGCGACCAACGATAATGACCGCCGACAAGCCATAACCTAACTTCAAAAAATAATTTTTGACTAATATGACTATAATACGAACCAGCAACAAATACACAATAGCCAAAACCCAAGCCGAAATAATAATAAATCTAGAAGCAAATAATTCTCGCTGAAAAAAAATAGCTAAAATCAAAAAAATCACCGTAGTGGAAACTCCGGAAATTATCCGTGGTAATTCACTGACAATTTTTTTGGACCGCATGGTATAAAAACCAGACCAAGCAAAAATAAAAATCGCCAGCAGAGCGATTTGCAAAATTATGTGAAAATAATCTAAAAAAGCTAATTCAAAAGTGGCTGGTCGAATCTGAATAATGCCCGCTGAAAAACGAATATAGTAAGCCGAAATTGCCGCCAAAACAATGGTGACATAATCAATCGGCACCAACGCAATATTTATTATAAAATCAGCTTTTTTCATACATTTTTGCCTGACTTTATAATAACAAGATTAAGATAAATAGTAAAATGTCTAAATAACCCTGTAAGCCGAATTCTGTCGAGGATGATCATCTATCTAGGCCCATGATTGCTCATGGGCTCAAGCGGTTTACCCGTCAAGCTCAGCTTGACCTATTTAACCTTTCACCGAGTAGAGTTTACCTCTTTTACTTTGTCACCAAAGTAACGTGTCAGCTCATTATCTGACAATTTCACCCTCACTATCCACAACCGAAGCTATGGATAAAGGAATATTTTCTGTTGTACTTGTCTTGACCTGAAAGTCGCCCTTCAAGCCAGTTGACGTTATCAACTACCCGCCGAGCTAAGCTCGGCCAATGGTGTTCGGACTTTCCTCCCTCCTACGCTCTGCGCTACGCTTGAGCTACGGAGGGCAGGCCCTCTTCTTACTCTCGTAAACAAGGGGCTTGCCCTTCGAAGCTCCGAACGCAGTGAGGAGCGTAGAAGGGCGATCATCTGGGTTATTTAGACGATTATTATAATACAATAAAATTAACTATTTGTCAACAATAAAATCCAATGACTCCCGAGCGCATTTTGTCCAAGAGAATTTTTTGACGCGAGCCAAGCCAGTGTTTATCAGCTGTCTTTGCAGTACAGAATCCTCTGCCAGGCGATTAATAGCTTTGGCTATATCTGTAATATTTCTAGGATCAAAATAAATAGCACACTCGCCTGCTACTTCATGCAGGACTGGCAAGTCCGAGCAGATAATAGGCACACCGCAAGCCATGGCTTCCAAAAGTGGAATACCAAAACCTTCAAACCTTGAGGGAAAAACAAAAACGCTAGCCGCGCCCATCAAACGCACGTAGTCCTTTTGGCTGACATAGCCCAAAACTGAAACGTTTGATTTCAGCTCTGGATCAGATAAAAGCTTTTTTATTTCTTGGATACCATGTCGGCCTTCGGAACCGGCCAAAACCAAGCGCGATTTTTTATTGCAGAGCTTATAAGCGCGCAAAAGATTTTGAATATTTTTTTTGGTTTCTAAGCGTCCAATATATAAAATATAATTTTTTGGCAAATCAAATTTTTGCTTGATTTCCTCTTTTTCACTTTCTGATAAAATTTTGAATTGTTGATCATCAAAGCCCAAATATATTACTTTGACTTTATCTTTGGCTTGGGGAAAATAATAAAGCAAATCTTTTTTGGTGGCTTCTGACGGCACTATTATTTTCTGCGCCTGCCGGACACCAAAATAATGCGCTAATTTGTGATAGGGCCTGGCCAATGGATGATATAATTTGGGGTGGCGCAAAAATCCTAAATCATGAACTGTATAAACCATTTTCCCGCGATGAAAAAATGGCACGGCATTAGTAGCAAAGAAAATATCCACCGGCTTGATTACGAGCTCTAAGCCCAAACGCAGATTAGTCCACAATTTTTTGAAAGGCCACTTTAGGCGTCTAAAAATAAAATGGTCGGAGCGTTCCGACAACGCCGACTCTAATTCTTGATTATAATATAAAACAAACTTGTGAGGAGTATTTAATTTTTTGAATTCTTGAATAATGTGCCAAGCATACCACTCGGTTCCAGTTTTGTGCCGGTGATTGGCGCGAGTTGCTTCTAAACCAATAATCATATTATTTGGCCGATAAAATACTTCTTTTGTATGATTCCAAATTCTCCAAGGCAATACCAGTACCGCGAGCCACGCACAACAACGAATCCTCAGCCACATAAGCTGGCACACCAGTGGCTTGCGACAACAACTTATCCATATTTCGAAGTAGAGCTGTGCCACCAGACAAGACCATGCCTTTGTCCATAATATCAGCCGATAGCTCCGGAGGTGTCTGATAAAGCACGGATTTCACGGCTGTTATCAAACCCTGTAATTCATTCTGTAAGGCCTCTGTCACATCATCAGAGCTGATCATGATAGTCCGTGGCAAACCCGTCAGCATATCTCGTCCTTTGACATCCATATATAATTTCTCACCTTTAGGTAAATATTGCGCTGAACCAATTTTAATTTTTACTTCTTCGGCTGATCTTTCACCAATGGCCAAATTATATTTCTTTTTTACATATTCACCGATAGCGGCGTCATATTTATTGCCACCGATGCGCACTGAAGTATTGGCCACAATACCACCCAAAGATATAACAGCAATTTCACTAGTACCGCCACCCATGTCCACTATCATGTGTCCAGAGGCCGAGCCAATAGGAATATCCGCGCCGATAGCGGCCGCAATCGGCTCTTTGATAATAAAAGCTGCTTTGGCTCCAGCAGCTAACGTGGCATCGATCACGGCTCGGCGCTCCGTAGAGGTGATGCCAGCTGGCACAGCGATCATTACTTCTGGCCGGAATATTTTCATGCCACCCACGGCTTTGTTAATAAAATAACGCAACATACTCTCGGTAGTTTTGTAGTCAGCTATTACGCCATTTTTCAAAGGACGCGTGGCAATTATAGAATCAGGCGTGCGACCAATCATTTCTCTGGCTTCATCGCCTACGGCTAAAACTTTTTTATCAAAAACTGAAATAGCAACCACACTGGGTTCATTGATCACAATACCTCTTTTTGGCACATAAACCAAAGTATAGGTCGTGCCTAGGTCTATTCCAATTTTTTTTACAAAAATCATTTAATAGCAAATATTTTATACTGCGCTATACCATTTGGCAACTTAACCTCAACTTCATCACCGACTTTGTGACCAAGCAAGGCCTGACCTAATGGTGACTCATGTGAAATTTTCTTGTTTACTGGATCGGCCTCGGTACTGCCAACAATGGTAAAGCTCATTTTTTGATTATTTTTCTCCACTTCAACGTGCGAACCAATGCCAATCAACTTTCCATGTCCACTGGTCTCAGCCACTACGGCTGTTTTGATCAGGGCCTCCAATTGCATAATGCGACCTTCAATAAAACCCTGTTGTTCTTTGGCCTCTTGGTATTCAGCGTTTTCTGAGAGATCACCAAACTCCTTGGCTGACTTGATGCGATCAGCCACTTCTTTGCGTTTAAAATTCTTCAATTCACTAAGCTCACGAATTAAATTATTTAAACCTTCTTGTGTAAAAACTTTTTTTTCCTCCATATTTTATTATATATTGATTATTACTCTCATCTTAACAAATTATTGCGAAAAATACCACTCCATAAATTGCCTGACTACAGTGACCGCTAATCCTGTATCACCACCCTCTTCCACAATTACTGACACAGCAACTTTTGGCTGGTCATATGGCGCAAAGGCCACAAACCAAGAATGAGGAGCTTTGTTGCGGTTAAACTGAGCCGTGCCCGTTTTACCTGCCACTTCAACTGACACTGATTGCAAACTCTGAGCAGTGCCACGAAGCACGGTTTCACGCAAAGCTTGACGAATTATCTCTAAATTAACAGAATCCACCACATTAGTCAAAGCCATTTTTGGTTCATAATTTACAGCTACTTCACCATTTTTTACTTCCTTAATAATGTGCGGCGTAAATATTTTTCCATGATTGGCAAAATATGACACCAAAGAAGCGGCCTGTATAGGCGTAGTCAAAAGATAACCCTGACCAATTGATAAGTTGTAAGTATCGCCCAAGTACCACCTTTCTTTAGTAGTTTCTTCTTTCCACTCTTTGCTGGGCAGAAAACCATTGGCTTCAGCTGGCAAATCAATGCCTGTTTTTACACCTAAACCAAATTTTTTGGCGTAATTAATAATGCGATCCACACCCAAACCTTCGTTGATCCACTGGTTATTGCCTCCACCTAATGAATAAAAAAAGGTATTAACCGAATCAGCAATGGCCCAGTATATATTTGTCTGACCATGACCACTCGATCTCCAGTCAGGAAAAAAACTGCCACCAACATTGATGCCTCCCGTACTTAAGACCGCAAATTTATCATCAACTATCTTTTCTTGTAAGCCAGCTGAACCCATAACTAGTTTAAATACTGAGCCAAGGGGATATTCTCCACTGACAGCTCTATTGAGCAAGGGCAAATTGGGATCTTGGACTATATTAGCATAAGCGTCATTATCCAAAATTGTGGTAAATATATTATTGTCATAGAGCGGCAAGCTATTCATGGCAATAACACCGCCGTCATTGGGATCCAAAACAACAGCCGCCATTTTATATTTTCCGGTTCGCTCAGCATTTTGTTGCATTATCTCTGCCAATTTGTTTTGGGCCTTGGCGTCAATAGTCAAAACTATGTCATGACCAGCTACTGGCTCAATGTATGAAACCAAACTTTTTTCATTAAACAAAGCATCAACCTCAGTCTGTCTTTTGCCATCAATTCCTTTTAATTCTTTTTCATAAATACTTTCCACACCAGTGCGACCAATTCTATCAAGAAAAGTGTAATTGGGGTTATTTTTTAAATCTTGCTCATTGACTACACCCAAATAACCCAAAATGTGAGAAAATTGCCCAGTTGACAAATACTGGCGTCGCGGCTCATAGGAAACTTTTAGAGCGGGATATTTTTCACTGACCACCATCAAAGCCACTGCCTGATCATAAGGCACATTTTCGTAAATCAGAATCTTGTTGTTTTTGTCAGCACTCGTCAAGCGCTTTTGAAACTCTTCTTGATTTAAAGACAAGTTTTTTTCCACCAAGCTGGTAATTTCCAATTGTTGGCTCTGGTGGCTATCCCAAATGGCTTTGTCTATATAAAGAAAAAAATAAGAAATATTGCGCACCAACAGATTACCAAATCTATCATAAATCAAACCACGATTAGCGGTAATAACTTCTGTCCTAATCCTATTGCCTTCGGCTATGTCACGATAATAACTGCCTCTCAATATTTGTAAATAGGTGGCTCGCAAAAGCAACAAACAAATACAGCCGAAAAAAATAATTAAAGCATTTTTTATTTTTTGATCACTGGCAAATTTACCCAGATTTTGACCGCGTGACACAAATTCAAAATCCAAATAATCACCAGCTTTTTTGTCAACAAAAAAATCCTTGACTCGAGCATCCTTAACTTCTCCTTCTTGTATTTTAAAAGGATTGTTTTTCATGCTTTTTTATCCAAAAATTATAGTGCCAGACATGCCAAAATATAACCACAAAAATATTAATGACCACGCCTTTTAAAATAGCCCCCAAATGATTTGGGTCAATATCATAATCGGCTATGTTAAACGCACTGTGTGCTAAAAATACAAACAGCCAGTATAAAATAAAAGAAAAGCCAGTAAGCGCCAAAACTGTCAGTATATTTTTTGAAGTAAAGGTGGTTAACTGTAAATTTTTTAAAATAAAAATAACAGATATAAAAACAATAGTGTGAAAACCAAACAGAGCTGAAATCGAATCCAGTAAAACGCCAGCCACTAAGGCAAAAGCGTAAGACACCCACTCTTCCTTGATGTTAAAATATATCAACAATAAGCTGATCAAAAATGGTTGAACATACTGCCAACCATTGCCATAAAAATTTAGTACCAGATGAAAATACAATGATACTAAAAATAATATTAGCACCGCAACATATCTCATATTATTTTACTATTGCTACCACACTCAAGGTGTTCAAATCAACTATCGGATCAACTGTCGCCACCTTGAATAATTCCTCAGCTTCGGCCTTGATTTCGCCAATGCGTCCCACAACAAGTCCTGGCGGTATATCATGATTCAAATCCGAAGTGTAGACCAAATCATTTTTTTTGATCTCTTGGGACTGGGGTATAAAACTCAAACTCATGCCCAAGCCAAATGAACCACTCAAGACCCCAGACACTGACTGCTCGTCCCCTACTCGCACCGCTATTTTGCTACCATTGTCAATCACTAGCCGTACCACGGCCGAATCAGAATTGACGGCTGATATTTTACCAACCATGATGCCATTGTTCACAACTACGGCCTGTCCAAAATTCACACCACTATTTGATCCGGCGTTGATTAACAGTAAATTTTTATTGATTGGATCGCGACTCAAAATATTGGCTAGCTCCAAATTATATTTTTTTTCCTCACGAAAATTTAATAAATTTCTCAATTGTTCATTTTCGGATTTTAGGGCTAGCAATTTGGCATTGGCTACCAGCAGTTTTTGATAATCTTGTTGCAAATCATCACCAGAAGCCAACAATCTATTAACTGAATCTTTTGGCACAAAAAGTGTTCTGACAAACACACCAAAATCAAAAATTTGGCTATTCTTAAGTAGTATCAGCAAAAAAATAGCCACCAAACACAAGCCAAATAATTTTAAATTTAACCTCAGCATATTAGCTTTAGCTCAAGTCCTTAGTTGGTGACAATAATATTTCTTTTAGATGCTCCAAATCATCCAGTATTTTTCCAGCTCCCCTGACTACAGCGGTCAGTGGTTCA
>CALMZN010000042.1 GCA_937870675.1 uncultured bacterium | reverse complement strand
ATATATTGAAAAGTTATGAAAATAGCGGTTGATATCAGATCATTGGGGTCAAAAAATCTGACTGGTGTCGGCTACTATCTTTATAATTCACTTAATAATTTATTTAAACTAGACGAATCAGTATCCTGGCAGTTGATAAATTCTGGTCTAAAAAAAATAAATCCAGATTTTGCGTTTAACGAAAGAGTGCTGTTGGCAATTCTAAAATTACCGAACAAATTGATTAATATAGCTAGCATTTTTGGCCTTGGTCCATCAATCACCGATGTAATTGACGATGATGTTGATCTGCTGTGGTTGCCAAATATAAATTTTTTTAAGCCCAAAAAAAACTTGCCCTTTGTACTTACTGTGCATGATCTTTCTTTTTTACATAGCCATTCTTTTTATTCGCTAAAAATGAAAATCTGGCACAGATTAGTTAATGTAAAAAAATTAATAGACCAATCCAAGGTCGTAATTGTGGTTTCAGAAAATACCAAGCGAGATATTGTTAGATTTTTTTCCACTGCTGAAGATAAAATTTTTGTTGTTTA
Source organism: uncultured bacterium (assembly GCA_937870675.1). Classification (GTDB taxonomy): domain Bacteria; phylum Patescibacteriota; class Patescibacteriia; order UBA1558; family GWA2-36-10; genus CALMZN01. The sequence goes on along the minus strand of CALMZN010000042.1, from coordinate 5,614 downwards.
TCCGGGAGTAGATTATCAAAAAATAAGTAGCACCGAAGCTAGCAATATTACCCAGCATTTGAACTTGCCGGCTAAGTATTTTTTGCATGTTGGCACCCTAGAGCCCAGAAAAAATATTTCCGGCCTAATCAAGGCCTTCGATCGTTTGCATGCCGAATATCCTAATTATAAACTAGTATTGGTTGGTGGCTGTGGCTGGATGTATTCCAAATTATTGCGTGATATAAAAAAGCGTGATTATATAAAATATTTGGGCTACCAAAAGACGCCAGTTAAAGACGCGATTTATAAGTTAAGCTATGCCTTTATTTGGTCGTCATTTTATGAGGGCTTTGGTTTTCCACCCTTAGAAGCTCTGACGCACAAAAAACCAGTAATTTCCAGTTTCAAGACCTCTTTGCCAGAGACCTTGGGCAATCACGCTATTTATGTGGATCCCTATAGTGTTTCAGATATGTACATGGCCATGAAAATGTTGATCGAGGATCAACAGTTATATTTATCTTTGATTACAGATAGCTTTGATTTACCTGAGTGGCCAAATCAAAGCTTTGAGATTTTAAATATATTTAACAAAATTGTTAAACAAAAATGAAAATTATTTTAGATTTTAGAATTTTTGGGCCAGAGTGCGGTGGTTTGGGGCGCTACAATCAAAAATTGTTAGAAAATTTAGTAAAAATTGATCAGCAAAACGAGTATATAATTTTAAGGCGTGATTTTTCACCAAAAACTTATTTACCCAAAAATTTTAGAATTAAAATCGTTAATATAAAGTGGTACAGTTTGCGTGAGCAACTTTTATTGCCCTGGCTTATTTATAGTTTAAAGCCGGACTTAGTGCACTTTCCGCACTTTAATGTTCCTGTGCTGTATCGTGGCAAATATGTCATTACTATACATGATCTTATTGTCTCCCATTTTCCTAGCATAAAAGCTAGCACCTTGGGACGTTTTGCTTTCCACATTAAACGCTGGGCTTATAATCTGACAATAAAAAATGCCATCCACAAAGCTGACAAAATAATTGCCGTGTCAAAATTTACCAAGCAAGATATTGTGGAATATTTTAAATTATCAATTAAGCAGGCCGAGAAAATAAAAGTTATTTATGAGGGAGTTTCTTTCCAGGACTCTTTTCAGGTTGCGGATCAGAATTTAGAAATTAAATTGCCAGATAATTTTTTTCTGTATGTTGGTGTGGCTTATCCACACAAGAACTTAGAATTTTTGGTCGATGCTTTTGCTGAGTATCTCAAGTATTATCCGGATTATTTTCTAATTTTAGTGGGCAAGCGAAATTATTTTTATGCTCGCCTAGAGCAATATATCAAACAAAACTATAAAAATATTGCCGATAAGATTATTTATAAGGGTTTTGTGCCTGACCTAGAGTTGTCAGCATACTACAAACAAGCTAGCGCTTTTATTTTTCCTTCCTTATATGAAGGATTTGGCTTGCCACCTTTGGAGTCCATGCAACACGGCACAGTCGTTGTTTCCAGTAATTCTAGCTGTCTGCCAGAGATTTTGGGAGACGCAGTTTTATATTTTGACCCGACTAGTAAGCAAGACCTAGTGAACAAGCTAGAAATTATTGTCAAAAATCAAACGCTTAAAGACAAACTAGTATTGAAGGGTCGGGAGTTGGTGAAAAAATATACTTGGGAAAAAATGGCTAGCGAGGTCAAAGAAATCTATGATCAAAAATAATAAATTTATTAGCAAAATAGAAAATTATTTGCCCTATATATTTTTAGGGATTTTTATTACTATAGGGTTTTATTTGAGATTGCATAATATATTGAATTACAATACTTATTGGGCAGATGATGGCGGCGGTCACATCAAATATCTGGAAACAATTTATTACCAGCATCGATTGCCATTTTTTACAGAAACATATTTGGCTTGGCACGAGCCCCTTTACTATGTTTTGCTTTATCCTTGGTTGAAAATAAACGCGTTTTTTGGCGCTATTAATTTGTCTTGGGCTGCTTCTTTGAATATTGTAATATATGGTTTTTTTCTATTGCTGATTTGGAACTTGAGTCGTCTGTTTTTCAAAAGTTCTTTAGTCAGCGCCATTAGTGTGTCTTTATTTTCCGTTATTTTTGTGGGAGTAAAATTAAGCGCCTACATAAACAACGAGCTTTTAGCGCAAACTTATATTTTGTTATTAATTTATTTGTTTATAAAACATGATTTATTGTCCAAGCAAAAAACAAAAAAAATTATTTTATGGTCTGTTTTGTTGTCTGTGGGCTTATGGATAAAATTAACAATTTTGGTGGTTTTGTTATCGGCCCTCACATTTTTTATTTTTCATTTATTTAAACGAAAATATTTGTGGAAATATATTTTGCCTATAATAATTATCCCTCTGACACTCAATGTTCCGTGGTTGATCTACAAAAAAAATAATTTTGGGTCTTATTTTACAATAAATATTTATGATACCAAGCCCAGGCAAAGTATTGTAAGCAGTGATGCTTGGCCTTATGTTTTCAGAATAAACAAAAATGTTTTCTTAAATTATCCCTATTGGTACAAATTACCGCATTCTTATTTTTCTATATTATTGAGCGATTCATTTGGCGATTATTATAATCTATTTAATGATTATGTGAAGATGGAGGAATTACCTCAAAGTAGTAAAATATTAGTTGGCAATGGTCGTTACACTACGCCTGAATACTGGCAGTCCATGCTGAATACCAACCGGCTGGCTCTGATATTTTTTGTTAGCTGGCTCTTTGGGTTTTTAGCATATTTATATTTATGGTTTAGAAAAAAAATTGACAGAAATAATTACCAATTATTTTGGCTAATTGCCTGCTTAGGTGGTTGGGCGGCTTTGTTGTATCAGAATTTGAGATTGCCATATTTGGAAGCCGGAGTTTTGAAAGCGCATTTTATTTATTATACTTATCCGCTATTTACTATTCCGGCCTATTTGGCTATCCAAGAAATTATAAAAAATAAATTAATTCTTTACATAATATTATTTTTGCCATTATTTCTTTATCTACACTACGCTTGGCGGATATTATTGGTTTAAAAAAATTTACTTAATAATGACAGCCAGAAAAAAATTGCTAGGGATTTTAAGTGGGGCTATTTTACTTGGCTTAATTGCTTTTTTTGTAATTTATGGCAATCTTTTAAACTTTACTTATGACGCTTGGTTGTTGAGCGCTGGGCCTGATCAAGTTCAACATTATGTGGGTTGGCTGATGTATCGTCAAGCGACTTGGTCTTGGCCCATTGGCATAGTTAGTAATTATGCTTATCCTGGGGGCGTAGCCATTAGCTACACTGATTCTATTCCCTTGTTAGCCATATTTTTCAAATTGTTTTCTAATTTTTTACCCAAAGTTTTTCAATACACTGGCCTGTGGATAATGCTTTGTTTTGTTTTGCAGGCGATTTTTGCCTATCTATTATTAAACAAATTTTTTAATAATATTGTTTTATCCATTTTAGGCAGCGTGTTTTTTATTCTTAGCCCCATTATGCTTTTTAGGATGGGTGGACATTTCGCTTTGGCTGGACACTGGCTGATTTTGGCCGGCCTGTGGCTCATATTGGTCGATGATAAGCTAGCTTGGAAAGCTTGGTTGGCTTTGCTTGGCTTGTCACTCTTAGTCCATCCTTATTTATTGTTCATGATTTTTTTCCTGCTTTTGTACAAAATAATTGATTTATTTTTAATAAAGAAAGCACTTAGTTTAAAAAAATTATTATTATTTTTGCTTAGCGCTTTGCTTTGGATTTTTTTGTTAGCTTATGTTTTTGGCTTGTTCACCGCTAGCCAAGAAGTTGCTTCTGGTTACGGAGATTTTTCAATGAATCTCAATGCCTTGATCAATCCCCTGGGTTGGTCAAGTGTATTATCTGATCGACCGCTTATTCCTTATCAGGCCGAGGGCTTTAATTATTTCGGCTTGGGTTTGCTTGCTTTGCTTTGTCTAGCAATCATCAAATTTGTAAGGGAAAAAAATAAACTTTATTTATTAAAAAAATATTATTTATTGGTATTATTTTGTTTGGGCTTGATAGCCCTGTCGCTTAGCCACGTAGTAGCTTGGGATGGTCACATTTTATTTACCATTAATTGGCCGAAGTTTATTTTGGATAATTTTTTTGGGCTATTTAGATCATCAGGGAGATTTTTTTGGCCAGTTTATTATCTCTTGACCCTGATCGCTATATTGTCAGTCAAAAGCTGGAAATTTAATAAGGCAGTAATTATATTAATTTTGGCTTTGGCTTTACAAATTTATGATTTGACTCCCAAAATAGTGGCCAAGCACGAAGAGTATCAAAATAAAGTTTTTGAACCCCCTGAAAATGCTCAAGTTTTCCAAAATTTATCACAGTACAAACACCTATCTTTTTTGCCAGTCATTACTCACAAATATTTCGCTTTTTTTGCTTCTGAAGCCGCCAAAAATAATTTGACCATCAATGATGGCTATTTTGCGCGACCACCAAAAAATTTGGAAGACCACAAAAAACAAAATATCGAGCGAGTTGAAGAAGGTTTGGTTGATTATCAAACAATTTATATTTTTTCCAGGGACTCAAATGTCTTGATGAAGAATTTGGACTTAAACAAACATCTAATTGTTAATTTTGATAATAATATTATTCTTTTCCCTTATCATAAGCAGTAGTTGATTTTGATTTTTTAGTTAATTTTGTTATAATATACAGCATGATGTCGGAACACAACCGACCACCAGTCAATGATGTTGATAAAATTAAGCAGGAAATTTTGTCCGAGCTTGATACTTTTTTGTTAAACGCTAATAATACTAATCTTGAATCAGTTTCTGCTGTTGAAAAAGCGCGTATTTTGGCTCTAAAAGAGCTAGATCGTCTTATCAAGCAAGATTTGAGTTATGGGGAAATATTGCACAGATTAAAATCGCGCCAAGGGCTTAAGCCGGCTAGTAACACAGACACATTACTGGGTGATTTTTACTCATCTATACACGTGGTTGATTTACGGTCCGAATTTGAGTCAAAAAAACCCAAAAAAAACGCCGGTTTAGTTAAATTTTTTAACAAAAGCAAAAAACAAGAAGCAAGCGCTGATACTAATAAAGCAATAGCGGAAGTAGAAGTAGAGGAGTTTGTTCCAGCGGTTCCAGCGCCGCTAAGCGAGGATCATTACACAGAAGAAGTTACTGAAAATGAAAAAACAGATAATTTGATTGAGGCACTCGCAAGCCGGCCAACAAATTTTCGTCTGATTTTCAAAAAATCTATTTTAATTGCTCTCACTACATTAGTAATATTATTGCCGGTGCAAGTTTTTATATTTGTTGGTAAATGGCAACAAGATAAAAACAAGTTGCTTGATTATGGTCAAAGCGGTTTTTTGGCATTTAAGTCAGGAATCATCAAGGCCTCTTCCAACAATTATCAAGAGGCGGATATTGATTTTAGCCAAGCTTTGAGCGAGTTTGGGGATGCTCAAAATATTTTAAGTAAATACGACCAACAGCTATTGAATATTGGGGATAAATTACCACTGATTGGCAATGCTTTGAAAAGCGGGGAAAATGCTTTGGCTATCAGTTCTAGTTTGTCAGAGGCGGCTAAG
>CALMZN010000041.1 GCA_937870675.1 uncultured bacterium | reverse complement strand
AACTAGATCTTTATTTTGAAAAGAATCATTTTTCTTGGCAAATTCTATAATTTGTTTTTGTCTTTTATTCATAAATACAGGATATCATAATTGCGTCATTTTTACAAGCTAATTGCGTCATTTTTAATAAAATTGTATTAAAAACCTTGATTTTAAGCCAATTCATTGCGTCATCTTTAAATGACAACCCCTTAATAATCCGCTTTTTAAGTTTTTCCTTTAATAGCGCCATGTTTTGTGGTATGTTCCAAAATGGAACTAACCCATATATAAGCTGTTGCAAAAAATGCAACAACTGCCTATATTTTACAATATATTAACAAATTAGATATATATGCTATTCTTCTATATAGAAGAGCCGGTAGATGTGCGGAAAGCCATGATCGGCTTTTTTGTTTTTATTCCCCTAAATATTTTTGTATAACCTTATTCCTCTCGGCCATGCTCCTAGCATGCAAAATGGCAATTACCTTAGTCCCCTTTTTCAAAACTGCTGTGCGCTGGGCTTCTACTAGATAGCCACTTTTGGCGGCCTCTGGCCCAAAAGTCATCAAGCTGATGTTGCGATTGACTGCCTGCGTAGTGGTGGCCTTGCCATCAATATTAGTCATGTTCAATGTATATTGACTCTTGGCTGTGGCTGACACAATTTCATCATGGGAAAAAGCTACAGCGGCCATCTGCGCCATTTCTTTGGCTGTAGATACATTACTCTCATCTAGTCCGGCAATATCATAAAAAATAGTTTTTTTAAGTCCAAGCTCTTTGGCCTTGGCATTCATCTCTGCCACAAAATCTGCTCGCGACAGACCAGTGGACTCGGCTAGAGCCACGGCTGACTGATTTGATGAGGCCAAGAGCATTGCCACCCACAAATCATAAAAAGAAATTGTCTGACCAGCAGAAATATTTACTTCGGAAGTTGGGTCATTGCCTACGTATATTTTTGGATAATAAATTTGCTCTGGAGTGATAGTTATTTTTTTCTGCCAATCTGGTTGGTGATCAAGTAATACCAAGGCCGTCATGAGCTTGGTCAAAGACGCAATAGGCAAAATCTCCTCTGAATAAAAGCCGGTTTGATATACACCATCATCATAGACCGCGTAAGTGACATTATTAAAAGTATAGCTAGCCGCTATTTGTTTGGTGGTGACTGGAATTTTTGCTAAATCTTTATTTTTTAATTTTGTGGCATAGCTTACAAAAAAATCATAAGCCGACTGGCCATCTTTCAAAAAGTGTCTGACTCCTGTGGCTGGATCAACATACCAAATCTCACCTTTATTTTCTACGGCCAACAAAAACTGACCCTTGAATCTATTGGTAAGCTTGGCATTGAAAGCGCCCTTGGCGGTTGTTTTTAGCTTGGCTAGATCTTTGTTGCTGATGCCGGTAGCTTTTTGTTTAAACAAATCCATGATGCCACTGGAATTTTTGAGCACATAGCGAGTTTTTTCTTGGGGATCTACATACCACAAGCGATCATAACTTTCGCTTTGGATAATAAATTTACCAGCATAGCTTTGGGCCAGAGCAGAAGTCGCGGCCAATACTGAACAAGGGAAAATTATACTAAATAATGTAATAAATAAAATAAATCTTTTCATAATTAAATATGTGATACAAACTTTTCCATATTTTTATAATAATTTTTTAATCAACTCCACATAATTTTCTACTGCCTGTTTTGGAAACAAATTATGCAGATTGGAAGCCAAGCCACTGCGCAAATCAGCGCTATTTAACAATTTTTCCAAATATCTAGCCATGATCTGATGCTGACCCTGCTTCACTAGATAGGCGGCGTTGTGCTTGGCTAGAAAAATAGCATTTTGCTCTTGGTGACTATTGGGCATGGGCACTAGCACTAGGGCTTTGGATAATCCAGCAACTTCCGTAATGGTCTGCATACCAGCGCGAGAAATTATCAGCTCTGCTCGACTCATCAGGTCTGGCATTTCAGATGTTGCAAACTGATGGGCTGTATAATTTTCTTGACGAGCTCGCTGATCCCAATTATCTTGACCCAAAATATGATGCACAGTGTAATAGCTGCTTAAATAAGGAATAAATTCTTTAACAAATTCATTTAAGCCACGCGCTCCCAAGCCACCACCGGTAATCAAAATTATTTTTTCGGGATTTTCGTGAGTCGTAATTTTGCGCACCGGATTGCCAGTCACTACAATTTTGTTTTTGTAATGAAAACTATTTTTTTGTTCTGAAAAAGTGACGGTAATTACTTTGGCCAAAGGCGCCATTATTTTATTGGCCAAGCCCACTACAATGTCTTGCTGATGCACGACAACTGGCACGCGACAAAACCACCCAGCCCAAGCCACTGGCACCGCCACAAAACTACCAGCCGTCAATATTAGATCCGGTTTAAACTTTCTGATAATACCCAAGCTACGCCAAAAACTTATTTTTAACCAAAAAATATCAGCCAGATTTTGCCAAGAAAAATAGCGTCGCCATTTACCAGCGCGGAGAGTGATTATGGGTATATTGCTGGCTTCTATCAATTTTTTTTCTGGGCCATGGGGACTGCAGACAAATAAATATTCAGCCGGAAACTCCAAAGCCACCGCCAAAAGCGGACTGACTGATCCCAATGTCCCTCCACCTACTAATAATATTTTTGGCTTTTTTGTGTTCATATATTTAGCGACTTGTGTGTCTTGATATATTAGCCAAAATACCAACCGCAATCAAGCTGACAATCAAGTTTGATCCACCTAGTGAAATAAATGGCAAAGGCACACCAGTCAAAGGCATGATCTGTAAAAGTCCAGCAATGTTGACAAAGACCTGAGTAGTCAACCACACCACAATACCCACTGCCAAAAAACGAGCGTAATTATCTGGGGCCTGCTTGGCAATAAGCAATCCGCGCCACAAAACTATCAAAAATAAAATTATAATACCCAGAGAAAAAATCAAACCAACCTCTTCGGACATGATAGCAAAAATAGAATCATTGGCTGGCATGGGCACATAGGATTTTTGCTTGGAGTTACCTAAGCCCACTCCCAACCAACCGCCAGAGCCAATAGCGATCAAAGATTGCTTCAGTTGCCAGCCAATGCCTTGGGGGTCTATATCGGGATTCCACCAAGCAATAAAACGGTTCATGCGATAAGGAGCGGCTTTTATTAGCACAAAAAAGGCCACTAGACCAGTAGAAATTATATAGGCCAAGTGTTTCCAAGAAGCGCCCGCCACAAAAAACATACTCAAAGCAATACACAAAATAATAAACAAGGCGCCAAAATCAGGTTGCTTGATGAGTAATAAACTAATAATGCCCAAAATAATTAAAAAAGGAATAGTGCCTCGCGACCAAGTGTTGATTTCCTGATGACGACCGCTAAGCCAAGTAGCTAAATAAGTAATGTAAAATAATTTGACCAATTCACTGGGCTGGAAAGACAATCCACCCCAGACAATCCATGACTGCGCACTACCATATTGATTACCGAGTGTGGTCACAAACACCAAACCCAACAAAATAAAACATAGAATAAGAAAAAATTTGGAAAATTTTTGCAGTTTGAAATAATCCGTACGTAAAGCAATATAAAATAAAATTAAACCCGGCAAAATACCATGTAATAATTGCTGTTTGACTAAGCGATAAGTATCGTGATAGCGATAAAATGACAAAGTGGCCGAAGCCGAAGATAAAAACAAAAGTCCTAAAAATAATAAAACACCGACCGTCATTAACAAAATAGTGTCGGGCTGATGACCGGCTCCCCGCTTGGCATAAAGCGGTTCCAAGAGCCAATAAACTAAATTAAATCTTGCTCTTCTGACCATGTGCTTTCTGCACTAATTTGCTAAATTGCCTGGCGCGATCAAACTCATTATCAAACATATTGAAGCTGGTTCCAGCCGGTGAAAATAAAATAGCTGTGGCCTTATTTTTTTTGGCTTGACTAAAAGCCAATTGCCAAGCTTTAGTTAAACTATTAATATTAGAGTGAATTTGTTTTTGAGGATAATTTATTTTATTTAATTCGCACAATATCTTATGGCTAGCGCTACCTTTCAGCAAAATCACCTCACTGACTTGCTTTTTGATGTTTTTGGCCAAAATTTTAAAATCCAAAACTTTGTCCACACCACCAGCAATCAAAACTATTTTTTCATTGCCCAAAGCATTGATTGCGGCAATAGCCGCATCAGGAGTAGTGGAAGTAGAATCATTATAAATTTTCAGGCCCGCCAATTGCCTAATCAATTGCATCCGATATTCTATACCCCGAAAATTATTAACCGCTGAGGCAATCTTTGGATTGGCAATGCCTAAGTTCTTGGCCACGCAGATGGCCGCTAAAATATTGGCGAGATTGTGCTCACCAAGTATTTTTATTTTAGCTGTATTCATCACTAAACTATTTTTTTGGCCGTCAAAAAAATAAATATTATTGCCTTGTAAATACGCTCCTTTAACTTTTTTTTTCAAAGAAAAATAATAAACTCGCGATTTAACTTTTTTGGCAAAAGATTTGGTATGAATATTATCCGCGTTGAGCACCACTAGATCGCTAGCTTTTTGGTGTTTACAAATAAAGTATTTAGCGTTTTTGTAAGCCGTAAAAGAGCGATAGCGATTTAAGTGATCAACCATGACATTGGTCACCACAGCCACTGGGGGCGAAATACGATATTGATCAAGTCCCTCGAGTTGCCAACTAGACAGCTCCAACACTGGATAGCTATTTTTTGGCAAAGAATCCGCTATTGACATCATGGCCGTGGTGGCGATGTTGCCAGCCAAAACACTATTTTTGTATTGTTTTTTTACAATGCTCTCAAGCACCGAGGCCGTAGTTGACTTGCCCCGAGTGCCAGTCACACCAATAATCGGGCTTGGGTAAGCCCTAAAAAACAACACTGCTTCATTGACAATAGGGATGTTGTTCTGTTTGGCGATTTTTAGATAGGGCGACTCTTTTGGCACTCCGGGATTTTGGATAATCAAATCCTGATTTTGAAAATCTTTTTTATCATGCGTACCCAAAGTATATTTTATATTTTTACTACCAGCCAATTTTTTTATTTTATCCAAAGTCGCTTTCAAATCCTTGGCATTTTTGGTATCGGTCACAGTGACTTGAGAGCCATGTTTCAATAGCCACTGCACCACTGCCAAGCCACCACCATGCAAGCCCAAACCCATAACCAATACTTTTTTGTGGCGACAATCTATCATAGATGCAAATCAATAATAGCAATAATCAAACCCAAAACTGCAAAGATGCCAGACAAAAGCCAAAAGCGCATCACAATTTTGGTCTCGGACCAGCCCTTGGCCTCAAAATGATGATGCAAAGGCGCTGACAAAAACACTTTCTTTTTACGAAATTTTTTTGACAAAAGTTGAATAATGACTGATAACGATTCGATCAAAAACAAAAAGCCAATGACTGGCAATAATAAAGCATAGCCCGTCAACATAGCCACAATGCCCAAAACAATACCCAGTGACATGGCGCCAGTATCACCCATAAAAAATCTAGCTGGATGAATATTAAACCACAAAAAAGCAATCAAAGCGCCAACAATCGCTCCACAAAAAGCCGCTAGATTATAATTACCCTGCACAAAAGCAATGGTGGCAAAAGCGCCAAAAGAAGCCAAGGCCAGCCCTCCAGCCAAGCCATCCAAGCCATCGGTCTCATTGACTGAAAAAGCAGTAGCCACGAGCACAAATATAAAAAAGGGTATAAACCACCAGCCAAAATTATACAAGCCGACAAAAGGAATACGCACCACATCCCAGTCCAATTTAAAATAAAACCACCAGGCCCCAAAAATAGCAATAGCCGTGTACATCAACAAACGATGCTTGATGGTCAAGCCACCGCCTTTGCCTCCGCCTTGACGCTTGATATTAAACCAATCATCAAGCAAGCCCACCAAAGCTGAGGCCACCAAGGCCCCCAAGGGCAGATAAGTTTCTCGGCGATTAATAAAATTTAATTTAGCCAACATCGAGTCTGGCCACCAAGTGGCAATCAGCAAAAACAATAGTCCCAAAAGCAAAACTGTGAACCAGATCAAGACCCCACCCATAGTCGGTGTGCCGGATTTAGCTTTGTGCAAATTAGAAAAAATTGGCGTCTGGCCATCATCACGAATGCTCTTGCCCAGCTTGTGTTTGTATAAAATATTGCTCCAAGTTGGCGTCAACAAAAAAGCCAAAATAAAAGACCCGGTAGTTAAGGAAAAAATTTTAATGATTTCTTGCTCAGGCATTGAGGTTGTATTTTAAGATATAAAAAAAGTAAGTAAAAAACATAAGGTTGGAACACAAAATATAAGTCAAAATTAAATGACTAAAAACCGGCCTTTTGGTAAAAATAAGGGCGGCAATAATAAAATTAATAATGCTTAATATCGGCATAATAGCCGGCAAATAAACCAGCCAGCGCCAATCGCCTAATAAGTCAATACCTGAATAAATATTGTAGTGCAAAGAAGCTATGGGACTAAAGGCAATTTTGGTAGTAAAATACAAAACCCATAACAACACGACAAACAAAATAGAAACATTGGTCAGCCAAAATGACCAGCGATCCTTATAAATAACCTTGATTTTCATCCACAGCAATCGAAACATACTGCTTATTTTACCAGAATTAACAATTATTGTAAAAATATGGCTTTATTAGAATATAATAGGGAAAATAAAGCAAATTCAAACTATTTTTATTTGCTTGACACTAGGGAGTTTGGTCCTGATCTCATGTTCAACCAAAAATTTGGCTGTAATATCAGAAAGCTGGCAATGGGCGCAAGCCCCTTGCAAAGAAATAGTGACAATCCCCTTTTTTTGGTCATATTTCACCAACTGCAAACCGCCATTGTGTTGAGCCAAAGAAACTCGAATATTTTCTATTATCTCTAAAAGCTTTTGCTTATTATTTAATTTGGCCATTTATTTTTTTTAATGTTTCATCTAATTTACTTTTAGCTTCTTCACTATGAGCAAAATGCAACAAACCGTCATTATTATAGCGAGGAATGATATGCCAATGCACATGATTTATTATTTGCCCAGCGGCTTGACCATTGTTGATAGCGACATTAAAACCGTCTGCCTTCAAAATATTTTGAAGCTGTCCAGCGATTTGCTGCACTACTTTGATATGCTTGGCCGCTTCATCACTACTCTGCTCGACAAAATTATTAATGTGTTTTTTGGGTATTACCAAAGTATGGCCAATGGTGTTGGGCGTAATATCCAAAAAGGCCAAATATTTATCATTTTCAAAAATAATCCTGGCGGGAATTTCTTTTTTTACAATTTTACAAAAAATGCAATCCATAGTTATTTGCTTAATACTTTATATAAACTTAAATTATTACTAATGACAATATGTTCAGATAAATCAAGATTGCTTTGAGCCATTATTTTTTTGGTAGCCATAATTTGCGCAACATCACTACTGGAATAATAATAAATATCCACACTATCATAAATTGCTTTGATCCTTGGCCATAAGGGCAAATCACCCTGTGGTACCACCACCCTATAGTAAGGATACAAATATTTGTCGCTCCGTTCAGAAATAATAACTGCTTTGGCGGGAACTATTTTTTTGATCATTTGCCACTCTTGATAATAAGCACGCACATATTGACTCTGCGCCAACCAGCCGTCATTCTTTGTAAAATAAACTTGATAAAAAGAAAATAAAATTAAAATACCGATAATAAGCACACTCAAAATATTTTTGTTTTTTATTTTATTTAATAAAAAATTTATCCCAAAGTAAACCAGCGGAACAGACATTATGAACATTGGCAAAAAATAACGCACATAAGAAATACTGATGGTGTTCAAATTTTTGACCAAAGGATCAGCAAAATTCCAAGAACCATAATACAAAACCAACAAAACACTGGTAATTATATAAGTCAATAAATATTTTTTTTCTATCCTCTTATTTTTATCACGTAGTATTGCCCAAGCGCCCAAGAGGATAAAAATACTATAGGGCCAAATCAACAAGCAAAAATATTTTATGTAATTTTTTATAGCAAGCATTATGTTTAAGCCAAAGGGAAATAGCCAAGAAATAATATTGTCATTATTGGCGCTGACTTCACTGGGCAAGCTATTGCTTTGAAAATCAGAATAACCAGTCAGCAGGTAGCCACCAAAAACTTGCTTGTTAAGATACAGCGCCCAAATCATAACGGCTAAGAAAATCACAAAACCGCCTGCTAATTTTATTTTTCCGACTTTTGGTCGCCAAAAATAAAAAAATAAAAATAAGACCGGAAGCAACCAGATTATTTCCGGTGGTCGACAGACAATAGCCAAGGCCATAAATAAACTGCCAGCCAAAAACTTATTTTCCAAAAAAGAATAAATTGCTAAAGAGGCCAAAAATATCACAATAATATTGGGTAATAGTGGCTGACTAGCAAAATAAAACCAAGGCGCTAAAGTAGCTAATAATACCGTGCTCATTAGGCCTAATTTTTCATCTTTAAATAATTTTAAAACCAATAGATGGAAAATATACAAAAATCCAGCCGAAAGTAAGGCCACCAAGAGCATGGAGGCAAATTGGCCAAAAAACCAAGCAGGAAGAGCCAAGACAAATAAGCTCGGTAAAAAAGTCATGGGCAAAGTCACGCCATCAATCACATTTTGACTGCGCGTATGCAACAAATTATTACTCGGAATATTGAGCAAATCAAACTCGCCAATGCTAAAATTGTCAACAATTGTGGAGACCGCCCAAAAATTGGCGTTGGCATCAGGCCAGTTGAAAGCCAAGTGCCTTGATTCCTGCCATTGTGGCCACCACAAAAACAAGATCATTCCAGTGTAAAAAATAAAAGCCCCAAGAGTTATGATAAAGCCCGCTAACTTGTAATTAATTTTTTTCTTCATTGACTAAAGCAATAATTTTTTGACAATAATTGGTCAAAGTAAAATCCGCCACACTGGCCTGACAATTATCTTTTAACTTTGACAAAATATCACGATGAGCATAAAGATGGGAAATAATTTTTCGCAAAGCTACTTCATCGCCAGCCGGAAACTTCCAGCCATTATAACCCTCTTTGATCAACTCGCCTGCTCCGCCGATGTCAGCGCAAACTACCGGCAAGCCCAAAGCCAAAGATTCATAAATTACTGTCGGAGAATTTTCATAACACAGTGAAGGAAAAACCAAGGCGTCCATTCGACCCAATAGTGGCCAAAGTTTGGCGTGATTGAGCCAGCCATGAAAAACAATTCGCTGATCATTGTTGGCGGCCTCTTTGGCCTTTTTGATATCAGGCCCACCGCCAATGATATGCAAACGCGCATGCTGGAGTGGCAACTGACTAAATAATTTTATCAATTGCACCACGCCCTTGGCCGTGTGTATCTGACCCAAATAAACTAATTCCAACTTTTCACTAACTATTTTTTTGATGCTTGGCGCTTCATCGGCTGGGTTGTAGATAATTTTTTTTTGGGACTGCGGGAAAAAACCACGCTTAGTATAAAAATCCAACAAATATTGTGAAGGTGACACAACAAAATCTGGTGAAGCAAATAATTTTTTCATGAGCCGTGCGTAGCCAAGATACTGAAAAAAACGGTGCTGCCAATTATTTTCTTGGCCTTTGATAATTAGTCCTGAAGGAGTGACTAATTGCACATCGTGCACTGTGTGAATATGCTTGATGCCCAAACGGCGTATCAACAAAGGAATCAAAAAGCCCAAGCCCATCAAATTGTGAGTAATAACCACATCGGGTTTTTCTCGAACTAAAATCTTCTTAACTTGCCAATAAGAAAAAATATTAAAAGTATCAATAATATGCCAGATTAATCGCCAAGGAGCGGCGTGCAAAAAATCATTGATATAATAATAAATATTGATCGGCACAAAACGATAAACGGCCACACCATCTTCTTCGTCCAGCCAAAAATTATGATTATCCGCGCGAATAGTTTGATCGTTTACTTTTATACTCCGCGGTTTGGAGCTGACAACAAAAACATGCTGCCAAGCATTTTTCAAACCCTTGGCTTCTTGGGCAGCTATTATCTCGGCTCCACCGCGAATAAGTGGCGGATATAGATTGCTAATAATCGCAAATTTCATTAACTCAAATTATTTATAATTTCATTTAATTTTTTGCCTACTATTTCCCAAGTGTAATTATCCAAAACTTTTTGCCGACCAGCTTGACCATAAGTCCTGGCTAGCTTGGAATTTTTCAACAAAGTATGGATCATGTCAGTCAGATTTTGTACACTGCCCGGTTTGACCAACAAGCCGGTTTCTTTTTTGCCCACTACTGACCGGACGCCAGCCAAGTCCGAAGCAATCACTGGTATGCCACAAGCCATGGCTTCAAGAGCCACAATACCAAAGGCCTCTGAGCGGTCAATAGAAGGAAAAACCAACATATCAGCCAAGCTATAATACTTCAATAATTCTTGATCATCGACTAGGCCTGCAAAAATAATTTTTTTGCTCAAGCCCAAATTATCAGCCAAACTTTTGTAGCTGTCCAGCATATCTCCACCACCAACAATCAAAACCCGAAAATCATCGCTGTCATTTATTTTAAAAATTGCCTGAATCAAAATATTGACTCCCTTGAAATAATGTGGCCGATCTAAAGCTCCCACAAAAAGAACCACCTGCTTGTCATAAAGATCGTAGCGTTCCGTCAGATCCTTGTCTCTAAAACGCGGTTTGAAAAGTAAGTGATTGACACCAATCGGTAATTCTACAAACTTTTCCGGCTCGGCCTCAATCCAATCTTTCAAAGCAGAACTTTTGGCATAGTCCCAAGATGTCACCAAAACCTTATCAGCCCGATCAATAATGCGCGGTAAAACATGCTCCGTATGCCAGCGAAAAAAACTAGACAGAATGCCAGTACCCACGACATCCATGTGATAAGTGATGACTAATTTTATATCTTTTATTTTATCTAAAAAATATATAATTTCCGCGCCACCAAAAAATGGGTAATGCAAATGAATAATGTCAAACTTCCATAATCTCCAAATTAACTGCGGTAAAAATCCAGAATTACCATATTTAAACCACGGATACAAACGCACCACTTTGAATGGATATTCGTCTTTGACATTTTTGAGGCGCTTATAAAATGGCGTGAACACTGTCACTTGATGGCCTTGAGTAGCCAAATACCAAGCATTATAATAAGCGACATTGCCCATGCCTGCTCTGTATGGCGGAAAAGTTGAACAAACAACCGCAATTTTCATTACCAAATTATAATTAACTTAATTAAACTCCAGTATATATTAAAGAAAAAGTTGGCCATTTGCAACGCTAAGCTATTTAAGGGTTGGAACCTAATTTTGCCAGAAAAATTGCGCACTACTTGCCTATCACTACGCTGTCTATTCTTCTGGATCAAGCCCCTATAGTATAACAATTTTTGCCACTGGGTAAACGAAAAAATAAAACCATAGCCATTAATTTTTTTTATTAAGTAGTGGTTTTTCCAGGCAAAACACAGCTGACCGATTTCCATCACTAGCCAAGCTGGCAAAATTAATATCAAAGTCAAAACATGATAATTTTTGAGCATGACCCACAAGCGATTGCGTTCAAACCACTGTACCGAGCGCATACTCCGGCTAAATTCATATTTGTGATATATTTGACTAGCCGGCACTAGATAATTGTCATAGCCCAAAAGTTGCAAAGACCAGCCCAAATCCAGATCTTCCAAATAGGCAAACAGCGTATCATCAAAAAGATAAGCCATTTTATCTAAGGACGACATATTGATAAAAACCCCAGCACCCGAACAGTAATTAATTTTTCTGACGCTATAATGTTGCAAATCCTGTTGTCCACTTTTTAGGCCGTAGCCAAAACCCAAAAAATGGATCTGGTTGCCCAAGGTATTAAGCTTGTCTTTTTCGGGCCAAAGATTAATTTTGGACTGTAAACTACCAAATTTATTATTGAGGGCAAAATCATAGAGTGGTTGTAAAAAATTCTTGGTGATGACTGTGTCTTGATTTAACAAATAAATATATTTGGCGCCAACTTCTTTAGCATAAAAATAGCCAGCGTTGTTGGCGCCGACAAATCCTTCGTTTTTTGATAATTTTATTAACTTAAAATTAGGAAAATTATTTTGAACATATTCAGCGCTATTATCGCTAGAATTATTATCAACCACCACAATCTCCAAGTCAAAATCAACATAATGCTCTTCAGCCAAAGCGGGCAACAAATCCGGCCAATATTTTTGACCATTGTAGCTTGCAATAATTAAAACTACTTTATTTTTGCTCATTAATGTTTTTGTCTTCCAAGGATCTTTGTCTAACTATTTTGGTAATAGCTTCATCGATTTTGTTTAGCCGTATAAATATTTTGAACAGCAAATAAAATATCAATAAAACTGAAGCGTAAATCATCAAATCAGCTCCGCGGGTAATCCCTAACAATTGCGCTAAGTAGCCCGTGCTATCAGGCGCCCAAAATACTAATAGCACTATTAGCCACAATATCAGCCACCAAAAAAAACTAGACACTGTAATCTTTTGGAATTTTAACTGGCTGATAATCCGCCAAATATTGCTAGCCACAAAAATTGAAACAATAATTTGTAAAATCAACATATTATTTTTTAAAAAACCAATCAATTAATATTTTTAAGCCACCACCAAAACCCTGACCAAATTTATGATAAATAATAGTCACTGGCACTTCTTGGTAGCGCAGTTTCATTTTTTTTGTCTGAGCTACGATCTCGCTAGCGTGAGCCATGGCATCCTGCTTGATGGTAATTTTTTCCGCCGCCAATCTATTCAAAGCCCGAAAGCCATTGTGAACATCTGATAATTTCAAACCGGTTAAAAAATTATTAAGCCAAATAGCTGGTTTAATAATAAAATATTTTTTTTGCCAAGGAATTTTATTATTTTGCAAAAACTTAGAGCCAAAAACAATGTCGGCCTGATTACTAATTATCGGCGCGATCACTTGAGAAATTTCTTCAGCCAAACACTGCCCGTCTGAATCAAAATGTACAATAATGTCTGCTCCCTGTTTCAGGGCATATAAAGTGCCAGTGTATAAGGCCGCTCCTTGACCGCGATTTATTTCGTGTTGCAACACCTTGACCCCAAAATCACTAGCTACCTGAGCAGTTTGATCACTTGAGCCGTCATCCACCACTACTATTTGATAATCATATTTTTTCAGTGACTGCAAAACAGCGCCAATATTCTTGGCTTCATTCCAGCTGGGGATTACTACAAAAACATTCATAAAAATATACTTACCTAATTGTTCATAATCCACACAAATGCATGGTGATTGCCGCTTTCATTGCTCTAAACCTATCTTCATCGACTAACTCTGGAAAGATAATCCTAATTTTATGTTCAAATTCCTGACAACC
>CALMZN010000040.1 GCA_937870675.1 uncultured bacterium | reverse complement strand
CGCGGAGAATAGCCAGCCGGAGAATCTTGATGCAAACGATGAGACAAGTCGCCAGCGGCAATAATGGCCACACGCTTGCTATATCCTTCTATTTGTTCCTTTATCATTTCTCCGAATTTGATGTGTTGAGTATAATCAAGTTCTTTGGCTGGATGCACTATGCAAACCTGGCAATTAGGCAGATGGTTAGCTAAATAAAACAAGGGCACTCCAGCGCCATAATCAATATTTTCTTCTGAACTCAAAATAATAGGTATTTCGGTTTCAGTTGCTTCTTTTATTTTGTAGCCTAAAGCAATGTCGTTATTAAATTCTAGCTTAGTCACTAGATCACCGAATCTTTTGAAATTTATAGATATTTTTGGCTGTTGGTTAATACTAAATGACTGATGATTTGGGCTATGAGATGAGATCACCAACAAAACATCGGGCTTGCGCGCATAAAGCTCGGCCTCGATATTGTGATAGGCCTCCAAAGTTTCTTTTAGGTGGTTGATGTTGTCTTTCCCCACCTCAGGAATTAGCAAAGGTGGATGGGGGACAAAGCAAGCAAAAACAATCATTTTTTATATTTTAAGATTTTCGCCAGCGTCATGCAAATTTAGAATTCGCTCAGAAATAGTTTTGATATTTGCCCAAGAATAACCCAAATTATTAAATGTCTCAGCATCACTAATCCAACGACGCTGACCATTAGCAATTACATAAACATTGGCTTCGGTCTTAATTTTTACTAGCGTGCCATCTTTCAACATTACTGGCAAATCATTATTATAAGTCTCCAAAATTGTTTCAGAGATGTTGGTTATTTTTAATGTCGGGAAATTCAATGTAATGATCATTGGATCAATGATGGGTGATTTTACATTGTCTTTCACATAATAAACTCCATTGGTCTTGGTACTGCGTAATAATTTTCCTAGTGGATATTTGGTATCAGCAGTCAACACCTGACCATCTGCTATGGCATCCAAATCATTTTGTTTTACAACTACGACTTCATCTGCGCTAAAGCCCAATTGTCTGAATACTTCTTTGTTGCTAATCAATCTTTTGACCAAACCATCTATTAAATATCTTTGTCCTATAGGATTTTCCAAGATAGAATAGTTGGGATATTTTATTTCTGGACCATCGGGGAATTTGGCAATTTCTTCGGGACTGATTTTCTGCACATCTTTGGGGTTGTATCTAGAGACCAGAGCATTATTATTAACAAAAAGCATTTTTTGACCATTATTGATCAAATAAATTGATTTTGTATCATCTCCTGTTTTGGCCTGTACTACTGCGCCATGAGGAAGCAATCCTTTTATAATTTGACCGGCCACTCCAAAGCCATATCTCTCCCAAATAGTGGCAAACAGCAAATTGCCATGCAAGTGAGGAGTATAGACATACATGGCGGCTGTAATACGGTTGGCTGGGGTCACAATTTTTCCATCGATATTGGATGGCACACCTGGCTGAAATGGCCTAGTATGAATATTATCAATGTAGTCCCTAAACTGCAAAGCGGCCGCGCGAACTTGCTTGCCAAATCCTTGCCATTGCGGATTGCAGGCCTGTCCATCAAAACAATAATAGCCCGCAGCATAATCCAAGGCCCTTTGATCAAAATCGGCTTTTTCAATTACTCCTTGCTCTTTTTGCAAAGTAGTAATAATAAATTTGGGGTTTATTTTGGCTTCAATAGAGGCGTTGTAAATAATTTCAGCGGCCGATCTAGCCCTAGTATAAGCTAGGCGTAAATTTTCATCCATAGTTATCAACTCACCAGGTCCGGGGTTGTAGCCAGTAAAAAAATAATTTTGCAAATAACTATTTTTTGACCGCAAAAATTCTTGAATTTGAGCCAAGGTCATGGCATTAAAATCTTGAGCTTCTTCATCAGAAATTATCACATTATAGTCAAAATCTGCCTTGTTGCTATCAACTTGCGCCTGAACTGGAACGGACACAAAAATCATAGCCAATAAACCAATTAAGCCCAATATTTTACTGATATTTTTCTTTATATTTTTCATTGGTTTATTATAGCAAAAAAAGCTAATATCACCAAATAAATGTTTGATTTTTGGCTTATTTTAGGTTAAAATAGGATTATGGAATATTTACGATTGTTTATAAGCGTGCCAGTGGATATATTGTTGGCTAAAAAAATCCACAAGCAATTTACCACCCTTGATCTGCCTTGGGAAAGTATGCGCTTGGTTTTGCCTGAACAAATGCACATTACCCTAAAATTTTTTAGCGCTATCCCTTTAGACAAACTGCCAGAAATTATTTCCACTCTAGAAAGCATAAAAACCACCGGCCAAGGTCTTGATCTGACTTTGGAGCAGGCCATAGTGACACCCTTAAATCATCCCGAGGTAATTTCTATGCGCCTGCAAGAAAACCAAGAATTATCCAATCTTTACAACGCTATTGAACAAGCTTTATTTTCGGCTGGACTTGCCCACCTAGAAAGTCGAAAATTTAATCCACACCTGACCCTAGCCAGAATAAAAAAAAGAGTGGAAGTGGCTGAGCTGGCGCCTTTGACTGACTGGAAAACAAACAACTTTTTTTCGGCTAGTTATTTTAGTTTGATGCAAAGCGAGCTAACTCCTCGTGGGCCAATTTATACCACTTTGCAAGATTTTGAATTATGAATGTAGTTGACTACCAACTTTTTAATATCAAGGTTCAAAAAATTCCTGATTTAAAATTGCGGGAGCTTTTACAATCTTTTTTAAGCTCTGATACCCAGCACCAAATTGTCACTGTCAATCCCGAATTTATTTTGACAGCCAAAAAAAATAATTTGTTCGCCCAGATTATAAACGAAGCTAGTTTGTCCACTATTGATGGCACTGGCATAATCCACGCCCTACAATTTATGGGTCATGATATTTCCATTGATGACCGGCTGACTGGCGCCAAATTGATTTACAAACTAATTGATTTGGCTATTTTCAATGAATCCAAAGTATTATTTTGTCTTTATAGCCAGGGTTTGACTGATGAAAAAAAACTAAGACCAGTTTTAGAACAAAGATTTCCCAAATTGCGTTTCAAAATAGGTGATGAAAATAATAGTGTCCTGCTAGCCAATATGTACAAACCGACCATCATCTTAGCCACTATGGGCGCGCCCAAACAAGATCTGTGGCTCTATGAAAATTTGAGTAAAATGTCGAGCGTCCGCTTGGCGGTCGGAGTAGGCGGAGCCGTTGATTTCTTGTCAGGCGCTCTCCCGCGAGCGCCAAAAATTATGCGCACCTTGGGCTGGGAATGGCTCTGGCGCCTGATGAAACAGCCAAGAAGAATAAAAAGAATTTATCGCTCGATTTTTGTTTTTTATTATAATGTTTTAAAATATAAATATGCCAAAACCCAAAAATAATATTCGCACTAGATTTGCGCCTAGCCCTACCGGCTATCTGCATATCGGGGGCCTAAGAACTGCTCTGTATTCTTATTTGCTAGCCAAAAAAAATAAAGGTGTTTTTATTTTACGCTTAGAAGACACTGACCAAGAAAGATTGGTCCCGGGCGCTGCTGAAAAACTCGTCGAGGCCTTAAATAATTTTGGTCTCACTCCTGATGAGGGTCTTGTGATGTCGAATGACAAAATAAGCAGTCGCGGTAAATATGGTCCCTATATTCAATCGGAAAAAATAGCTTATTACCAAAAAATTGCTCAACAATTAGTGACTGAAAATAAGGCCTATTATTGCTTTTGTTCGGCGACCAGAATAGGGGAGTTGCGCTCTAAACAAAGGGCTGACAAGCAAATACCCAAATATGATGGTTTTTGTCGCAATATTGAGCCGTCAGAGGCCTCCAAACGCCTCAAAATGGGCCATAAAGCTGTGATTAGGTATAAAGCTTTGCCTGACACCAAAGTCACTTTTGAGGACAAAATATACGGTCAAATTACGGTCAAAAGCGATGATTTGGATGACTTTGTTATTTTGAAATCCGATGGTTTTCCGACCTATCACTTGGCCAACGTGATTGATGATCATGATATGAAAATCACGCAGGTTATCAGAGGAGAGGAATGGTTGCCGTCAACACCAAAGCATGTCTTATTATATCAAGCCCTAAATTACCAAATGCCAGAGTTTGTGCACTTGCCGTTACTTTTGAATCCTGATCGCAGTAAGTTGTCCAAAAGACAGGGTGATGTGGCGGCCGAGGATTTTCTGACCAAAGGATATTTACCACAAGCCCTGCTCAATTATGTAGCGCTTTTGGGCTGGAACCCTGGCACTGAACAAGAAATTTTTTCCTTAAGCGAATTAATTGAATCCTTTTCTTTGGAAAAAATAAATAAATCCGGCGCTATATTTGATTACCAAAAATTGGACTGGTTCAATGCTGAGTATATTAGAAAAATATTGACTGGACAAGGAAAAGAATATAAAAATTTAGTTGCTTTATCAGCCACTTATTTGCCCCAAAACAAAGACAAAGCCGAAGCCGTTTTGAAACTATTTGGTAGCCGTATTAATAAACTAAGCGAGTTAACTGAGTTGTCAAAATTTTTGTGGCAATTGCCAAAATATGAAGCCAGTAAATTAATTTTCAAAAAAAGCACGGCGCAAAATACCAAGCTGGGTCTGCAATTGGCTTATGACGCTCTAAATAGCGCTTCGGCTAAACAATGGAAAAATGAAGGGCTCAATAAATTACTGCAAGATATTGTCGCAAAAAATAATTTGACTTCGGGCGATGTTTTCTGGCCAATCCGTTTTGCTTTGTCAGGTCTAGACAAAAGTCCGTCACCTGTGGAGCTCCTAGAATTTTTGGGCAAAGAGGAGAGTTTAAAGAGAATTAGTTTGGGGATTGGGAAGATGTAAAATATTATTCTTGCCAAATAGCTAAAATTGTGATATAATATAATAGTTATTGCTAATTTTAATGCTTGTCAAAACACCAAAACAAAAAAAATTAACCATGTTTTTTGCTTCCTTAAGCTTTTTGGGCTTGTTTTTGTTTGTGCACCACATTTATGCTGTCGAGTACACTTTGGACAATCTGGACAAAATAGATAGTTGGCAGATCAACCAAGACATAAATGACAAAAGAGCGCAAATTGATGAGCTTAAAAAGCAAATGACCATTTATGAAAAAAATGTAGCCGCCAAAAAAGATGAAATCGGTGAATTATCAGCCCAGCTAAGTGTTTTAAATTCCAATATTGCCAAGATTAATTTGGAAATCAAGGCCGCTGGACTAGAAATAGAAACAGTTAACTTGAAAATCGAAAATACTGAGCTAAAAATTCAAGCCAAAGAGCGGGAGATTGCTGACCTCAAAGAAAATGTGGCTGAAATACTGCGTTCTCTGCACCAAGAACAACAGCAGAGTAGTTTATTGGAGATTTTGGTGATCAATGAAAATTTCAGTGATTTTATGAATCAGATTGATCAGTTAGAAAAAATGCAAGATCTGGTAGTGTTGCAGGTCAATGATCTGAAGACCGTTAAAATGGCCATGGTCAATGACCAAACTGATTTAGAAAACAACCGCACTGAGCTGGATGCTTTAAAAAATATTTTAGACAACAAAAAGGGGACACTAGACGAGCAAAAAAATACCAAAGCCCAATTAGTTAAATTAACTCAAGGACAGCAGTCCAAATTTGAAGAGCTCTTGAAGCAAGCCAAGGCCGAACAAAGTCAGGCCAATTCTGATATTGTCTATTTAGAAAAAATTGCTCGCGAAAAATTAAATCGGGAGTTGCAGAAAAAACAAAGCGAAGACACGGCTTCTCCGGGACTTTCTTGGCCAGTAAGTTCACGCACCATCACTGCTTACTTTCATGATCCTGATTATCCCTTCCGCTATGTATTTGAGCACCCAGCCATTGATATTGCCACTGCTCAAGGCACGCCCATCAAAGCCGTGCAATCCGGCTATGTCGCCAAGGTCAAAGACGGCGGCAAAACTGGCTACAGTTATATTATGATCGTGCACGCTGATGGCTTGTCCAGTGTCTATGGTCATGTCAACCAAATTAGTGTTGAGTCAGAGCAGTTTGTGACCAAGGGCCAAGTCATTGGTTATTCTGGTGGTATGCCTGGCACTCGTGGCGCAGGCCCCTTGTCTACTGGACCGCATTTGCATTTGGAAATTCGTCTCAATGGCGTACCAGTTGATGCTTTAAACTACTTACCTTAAATTTAATATAAAAAAGGGCCGTATCCCGAGGGAGACGGCCGGAGAACTGGTGGGACAGAGTCCCGATTCGCTACCGCGAGATAGTAAAGGGGGTGTGCCTGTCCTGGCACCGGTTCTCGCAAACTAGGCCGAAGCTTTGTTTGCATATTCATAATATCATATATATAAATTGCGTCAAGTCCTACAGTGTGGATAAGTAAAAAATATTCTATTTCTAAGTCAATTTTTTAGTGGATGAAACTTGATGTGCACCTTTTCAGCGTATTTATCAGAGGCATGCACATAGCGCGTAGTAGTATCCAGCGACTCATGACCTAGTAGTATTTGGATGGCTGCTGGATTAGCGCCGTTCTCAGCCAGATAAGTAGCGAAGCCATGACGCAGTGAATGCGCTGAAACTGGAATGTTGATAAACAGCAACTCGCGGTATCTTTTTATTTTGTATTGCAAATAATTGGCCGACAGTTTTTTATTTTTTTGAGGATTGTTTCGGCCACGACCGGGGACAAACATAAAAACCGAATCATCCAATCTTTTGGCCAAATAATTTTTCAAATGTTTGGTGGCGCGCGGAGTCAGATAGACGAAACGCTGTTTTTTGCCTTTGCCCATGATATAGATGCGACCAGTGTTGTCTAGTTGCTCGCGGCGCAAAGACAATAATTCTGAAATACGCATACCAGTAGCAAACAGGGTTTCCAACATGGCGCGATTACGCAGTTTGATCAGTGGATCTGTTTCAAATCTCTCTGGTGCTTCGATTAATTTTATAAGCTCCAACATCTCTGGAACTTGACTACGCTTTTTTTCGGTCTTTAGAAGCTTGACAGCGTCAGCTGTAATTGGTGTCCTGTAATCCATGTCAATCAAAAACTTCAAGTAAGATCTCAAAGCCGATAAAATACGATTGATGCTATAGCTGGATAATTTTTTTTCTGAAAGGTCATGGGAGGCAGTCAGTCGATCAATGGAGGAGAGGTAGGCCTTATATTTGATCAAATCACGTTTATCCAATTTCAAGAAATCTTTTTTAATATCAGCAAGTAAAAAATCTTCAAAAGTTTTTAGGTCGCGTTCGTAATTATAAATTGTCTCCGGAGAATAATTATTGGACTGAATGTTCTCCAAGTACTCATCCAAGAGGGGAAGAGTGTATTTTTTTGTTTTAGCCATATATATATGATAACAAACGCCAAATGATATGTCAAATTGAGTGTAAGAGTTATTATACTCAGTTAGTATATTGGCTAAACAAAGGGCCTAGTGAGCCACCGAGCATCAAATCTATACTATTCCTCTACTTAAAATAAACTTTTTCACCAAAACGCAAATCAATGTAGTTTATATCAGTACCCACTACATTCCCTTCTAGTAAGATGCGCCGATAATTTTCCAGCTGAGCATTTACATCATCTTGCGGATTAATTTGGACTATATAGCTCAAATTGGTCTTGATATCAAAAGCAGACCAATCATCCCCTATATTTATGGCCTCTATTTTGACCATATTGGCTAGTTTGTCCTTCCACAGGGTAATTATGCCCTGAATGAGCTCAATTTCATCAGAACGGAAAATATTTTCATTATTTTGGGGCTGATATGACCTAAAGTCCGCTAAAATTATATACTTATCATTAATCTCGTTGATTTGACCATTGAGCTGGCCCTTGGCATCCATCAAATAATAGCTATCATTTTTTTTCCAGATAAACTGTGAGGTCTTTTCAACAAACTTTACGCTAAGCTTGTTGGGAAAAGTTTTTTTTATACTAGCGTCACTAAGATTGTACTGCTTGATCAATTGATTTCTTAAGGAATCCGCGTCAAAAAGAAAAAAATTGTTATCTTGAAAAAATAGCCACTTTTTTCTTTCCAGAGCAGTTTGAATGTATTGCTTTACTTCTTCGTCTTTATAGAAACTATTGCCACTTAACTCAATTTTACGCAAACTTAAAAATGGTGCTTGGAAAAAACTTTGCAAGATCAAAATAAAAATAATAATATAAATTATACGCACTATACTGCTACGTCTTTTTTTTACTAGCTCATCATAATACAAGCCACGTGGCTTATGGGCTTTGTAGCCACTGTGCTTTTGCCAGGGTTTATTTGTTTTGATACTAATACTCATCTTCTCTCTCGTTTTATTTACCTATACTTTGTGTCGTATTATATGTAATTAACTATAAAATAATTTTTTTCTCAATAGCTGATTTTAGCTGTTTATCATCAAAATAACTCAAAACCATAATGTGCTTCTGGCTCAAAGCAGAAACAAAGCGGACTGGGACGCTATATTTTTAAACTGCCGTAAGTTGTGCTCCAAATTACGGCCATTTAATTCAATGTGTGTTAGAGCCATTTATTTTTTTATTTCCTTGAAGTCCAAATATTTCTGTAGTGCTTTGGGTATCATTATACTGCCATCTTTGCTTTGATAATTTTCCATGATAGCAATCATAGTTCGACCCAAGGCCATCACTGTGCCATTGAGGGTGTGACAAAGTTCCTTTTTGCCATCTTTGCTATATCTGATGTTTAAGCGCCTGGCCTGATAATCGGTGGCATTGGTACAGGAAGTAATTTCTCGGTATTTATTTTGTCCAGGCATCCAGGCCTCCAAATCGTATTTTTTGGCTGCCACGGCACCCAAATCACCAGTGCAAATATTGACCACGTGATAAGGTAGTTCCAAGGCCTGATAAATACTCTCCTCTAAGCTCAATATTTCTTGGTGACAGCTTTCCGACTGCGCTGGTTCACAAAAAATCACCATCTCAATTTTGTCAAACTGATGACCGCGGAGTATGCCTTTGGTATCCTGACCATAGCTACCAGCTTCTCGCCTATAAGCCGGAGTAAGCGCAAAATATTTTTTGGGCTGACTCAAATCAAGCACTTCATCAGCGTGATAATTTATCAATGGCACTTCGGCTGTACCGATTAAAAAAAGATCGTCTTCTCCGGGATTTACTTTATAAATTTCGTTGATTTCCGCTGGGAAAAAACCAGTGCCAAACATGGCTTTTTCTCTGACCAAATGAGGCACAGCCATAGGCAAAAAACCCGCCTGGCGCATCTTTTTCCAAGCAAAATTAATCAGCGCCATTTCCAAATCAACTAATTGATTTTTTAAGTACCAAAATCTATTGCCTGACAAAGCTGTTCCTTTTTCCACGTCAATCAAATCAAGGCGCAAACCCAGTTCAATGTGATCCAAAGCCATAAAATCAAACTCTGACATTTCTCCAACTGTCTTGATTATTTTATTGTCCTGATCTGAGGCGCCAATGGGCGTGTCCACCCAATTCATATTTGGCAACTGATAAAGCAAGTCATTGAGCTCATCTTCGGTGACCCTAAGGTTCATTTCCAAGGTGTTTAACTCCTCGCCCAAAGTTTTCATGGCTTTGATTATTTCCGGAGTTGGCTTGGTTTTAGAATTTTTATTTCTAGTATTTCTTTTTTGCTCTATCTCCGCCTGCTGTTCATTGCGTTGATCATAAAGCCGTAAAAGTTTGTCCAAATCAATAGACACTCCCCTGCTTTTGTTGTTGGCTAAAACTTTGGCTTTGTTTTCTTTTATAAATTTTGGATCTATCATAAAAATTTGTAATTAATCTTTTTTAGGACGCATAGTAGGAAACATTATTACTTCTTTGATGTTATCAACATTACCCAAAACCATAATCAAGCGATCAATGCCCAAGCCAAGGCCCGCAGTAGGTGGCAAGCCATATTTCAAGGCCTCCACAAAATCAGCATCGGCCTCAAAGGCTTCGCTGTCCCCCTGGTTTTTTAGTAGGGTCTGCTCTTTGAATCTATTCTCTTGATCTACTGGGTCACTCAACTCGGAAAAAGCATTGCATAATTCCGCTCCTTTGACTACCAGTTGAAAGCGCTCAACATATTTTGGGTTATTAGGCAGACGCTTGGCTAAGGGCGAAAGCTCTATAGGATGATGAATGATAAAGGTCGGCTGAATAATATTTTTGCGTACAAATTTTTTGTACAGCTCGTCTAAAACCTTGCCTCGACCCCAGTTTTTGTCCATGGTCAAGCCCGCTTGCTGGCCAAGCTGAATAAGCTGACTAGTGCTAGTTTTTTCTAAATCTACTTTGATTTCTTTTTCTAAGGCCTGCTTAAAATCCAAAACCTTGAATGGCGGTTTAAAGTTTAGCTTATCATTGCCATTTTTTATCACATAACTCTTATTTATTTTCTTTAGCAGTTGAGCGTAAAATTTTTCCATCCACTTCATCAAGCCCTGGTAGTCCTGATAAGACCAGTAGGCCTCCAGCTGAGTGAACTCTGGATTGTGCTGATGGTCAATGCCTTCATTACGAAAACAACGAGCCAGTTCAAATACCTTATCATAGCCACCGATAATCAGGCGCTTGAGGTAAAGCTCTGGCGCCACTCGCAAATACAAATCAATATCTAGCGACTTGTGGTGAGTGACAAAGGGTGTGGCGGCCGCACCGCCGGCCACTGTCTGTAAAACTGGGGTATCAACTTCAATGAAACCAGCTTCTTCAAAATAGCGCCGCGTAAATTTTATCACCTCACTGCGTAACAAAAATATTTTTTTGACTTCTGGGTTGGTCAACAAGTCAAGATAGCGGCGCCTAAATCTAGTGTTTGGATCTTTCAGGCCATAATAAGCGTCTGGAATTGGCAACAAGGCCTTGCTTAATAGTTTGAATTTTTTCACTAAAATAGTGGGCTCGTGGGTTTTGGTAATAAAAGCTGAGCCAGAAAATTCCACGATGTCCCCAGCGTCCAAACCATTTTTAAATAACTGATAGCTCTCCTCGCCCAAATTATCTTTCCGGACAAAGGCCTGCAAACTGCCACTGTGATCAGTAAATTGCAAAAAACAAGAGCCACCCTGCAGGCGCAGTGTTCTGATGCGTCCGGCCATTTTCAAAGATTTTTTAGCCCTAAGCCAAGTTTTGTAATTTTTCAAAAACTCAACAATAGAAACATATTGCTGGCTTTTACTGGGATAGGCCTCAATCTTCTTTTCTTTAAAAATACCGAGCTTTCTCAAACGCTGTTGTTGCTCGTCATTGATATTGTTATTGTCTTTGTTGTTGGTTGGCATAATATTTATTTATACGATATATTTTATCTAATTTTAGCTAATAAATCAAGAAAATGCACAATTTTAGCCGACTTTTGGTAAGGGTTGTCCTCGAAATTTCTGTAAATATTTGATAAAGCTAACAATGTGGTTACGAGCTGAACGGCTAAAAATTGATTTGGGCAGATTATCAGCCGCTGATTGCCGGCGATGCAGATGAATTACCTCGGCTTCTCCAATATAGGCCACCTTAAAGCCCTTGCTCCAAAAACGCCTAGACCAGTCAAGGTCTTCCATATACATAAAATAGCGTTCATCCAAAAGCCCGACTACTTCTATTGCGGAACGTCGCACTATAAGGCAAGCGCCAAACAGTGCTGGCACAAAAAAATTTTTATTATGATCCAAGTTTTTCAATAAATATTTATCCAACCAAGTTTGTCCGGCCTTGGTTTCACTGAACATAGTGCGCCTGTATATTGGCAAATGCCAATCTGGAAAATTTGTGCAAGAATATTGGATACTCTTGTCGGCATTGATTAGGCGTGGACCAGCTAAACCCACGCTAGGATTAAACTCCATATAGTCCAGCATTTGTTGAACCGCTGTGGTTAGTATAGCCAAATCTGGGTTGCAGATCATTATGTACTGCCCTACTGCCTGCTTGATACCCAAATTATTACCGTAAGCAAAACCGCCATTTTTTGGCGCTTGGATAAACTTGACGCTAGGAAATCTCTCCTTGATTATGGATGCTAAGCCGTCATAAGAAGCATTGTCAATCACAATAATCTCATGTTCAAAGGGTAATTTTAAGTCTAGCAAATTTTTTAATAATTCCTTGGTTAAATTTTTTGTTTTGTAGTTTAAAATTACTATCGATAAAACCATTTGTTTATACTTTCCGCTTTCACTTGGTAATTAGACATAATATATTTTCTTTTTTTGGCCATTTTGGAATAATATTTGAAAAAGTCCGACCAAGCAGTCAATGTTTGCCTTTCAAAAATAATTAAATAAATAAATTTCTTAAACTCGTACCAAAGAATAAAGCGACTATCATGAATAAAATCTTTAACAAAAGAATTCTTGAACAACAACCACCATTGATTGCGGTAGGATAATTTAT
>CALMZN010000039.1 GCA_937870675.1 uncultured bacterium | reverse complement strand
GATCATAGGCATTGACTGCTAGATTATAGGAAAAGGGATTTTCATTTTCACCAAAAATATCCAAGGCCTTTAGTACTGAACTATCAGCATTGCGCTCTTGAAAAAGTTTTTTATTATCCTCTGGCGTGATGATAGTGACTTTTTTCACCTCGGGCAAATACTTCAGATCATCATATAGAGCATCAAGATTTTCCTTACTGACGTTGGGCTTTAGTGACACCAAAATATCTACCTTCTGCTCTACACCTTGCAAAGTGGCTTGCTTCAAATAATCAATACCCAAAAGAAAAGTGACGGAAAATAAAGACAAAAACATCATAGTCACTGTGACTAGAGTGAGCCAAAAATTTCTAAAAAATCCCTGCAAAGCAAACTTGATGATTCTAAAAAAACTATACATATTTTTTATAATAAATAACGACCGTGTGTTTGATCACTGATTACATAACCATGATCTAGAGTTATGACGCGACTCTTCAAATTATTAACCACATCCCGATTGTGAGTCACCAACAAAACCGTAGTGCCCATGCTGTTTAT
Organism: uncultured bacterium; assembly: GCA_937870675.1. Lineage (GTDB taxonomy): Bacteria > Patescibacteriota > Patescibacteriia > UBA1558 > GWA2-36-10 > CALMZN01. The sequence goes on along the minus strand of CALMZN010000039.1, from coordinate 11,787 downwards.
TTTTTTCAATAAATCAATAATATCTCGCGTATTGATAGAATCCAAATTGCCAGTCGGCTCATCAGCCACTAATAGTTTTGGCTTGTGCACCAAACTACGACCAATAGCCACCCTCTGCTGTTCGCCACCAGACAGCTGGTGAGGATAGCGATCGCCCTTGTCTTTGAGGCCAACCAAGGAAAGCATCTGTTGGGCTGTTTTGGTGATATCTTTTGGCTTATAGCCACAAACTTCTAAAGCAAAGGCAATATTTTCATAGGCCGTTTTTTTCGGCAACAACTTATAATCCTGAAAAATTATCCCCAATTGCCTACGCAAAGTTGGTATCTCATAGTCCTTGATGCTGGTAATATCCCAGCCCCCAATTATTATTTTGCCCGAGCTTACTTTTTCTTCAGCAATAATTAATTTAATCAAAGTGGATTTTCCACTACCACTTTGACCAACTACGGAAATAAACTCACCCGGCATCACTTTTAAGCTTACATCCTTTAGGGCTTGAATATTTTTTTTGTAAATTTTCGATAAATTAGTTATTTCAATCATAGTGGTTCAACTTTTACATATATTAATCCCGCTCCCAAAGAAGCAATTTGTTTAAACGCTGTTTTGTCAAGATCAATCAGACGATTTGTTTTGGACTCTGGGCCATAGTCATTGACTGTCACAATAACTGACTTACCATTCAACAAACGTGTGATTTTCAACTTGGTTCCTTTTGGATATTGGCGCGAAGCGGTATAAAGGCCGTTTTTATATCCAAAACTACGATACTTGGACTGATCATAAAAACTAGCCACGCCATCATTGGCTGTTTCATCTTCAAAAACCGCCAAATAAATCGACCCCGTTAATTTGCTAAATGTCTGCTTCAAAAATTTTTCTTCCACATTATTGTAAGCCCCCAACTTTGACCAAGTTTGCAATGAGGGATCATATTGAAAAATTTGTTTATGCCAACTATTAACGCTTTGATAGTAAAATTTGATAACCAAATCAGTTTTTTGAGAATCCAACTGATAAACTCTTGATATTAGTTTAATATTTTCCGGTAGCTGATAATCAGAATATTCCGCAATATTGACTGACTCTTTATCTTTATCAACTACAATTTCTACTGGCAAGGAAGAACTGTCCGTATTTTTTTTCAAATAAATTTTGTTATTCTTTATAGCGCTACTATCTAAGACCTGCCAATTATTTTGATCAATACTATATAGCCAGGATTCGGCTGAACCCAAAGAAAAAGCTGGCGTGGAATTTGATGGATAAAGCCCCAGTTCAAATACATCATTTGATACCGGATGCCAATCTAACACCCACTGTTTTATTTCCTTATCCCAATCAAGCAAAGTTAAATTTATACTACTGACGGATATTTTATGAAAAAAATCCGTATTAATAACATCAACATCCGCTCGAGCTGATGAAGCCAAAATACCAAAAAAACTAAACAGTATTAAATATTTTAATTCGTGTTTTATTTGTACCATTGATTTATTTGGGAGCTATTTTTCCAATCAGAAAAAAATTCATCCATACTCTTGGCTTTGATAGCAATACCTCTTAATTCTTTGACTTCTTGTTTTGTTTCTGGGTCAATACTATTACCCTGCAAACGCCATATTATGTAATAACTGGGATTGCCAGGTAAAACCATAATCTTTGTATATTCTCCGGGTTGCAAATTTTTTATTGGCTCACCAAGCTCCCCCAATTGGTCGGTGCTGACAAACATACTATCCTCAACATAGGTCATATCGTCAGAAAATTCTTTGGCTATTTCCTCAAAATCCTTTTTGCCGTCAATTAGAGCTTGATAGGCATTTTGGGCTTTTTGCATGCCAGCCAAATCATTAAAATTATCCAACAAATACTTATAAACCTTGACTTCCATAATCGATGGCCTAATCACAAAATTTTCGTACTGAGAAATGTTAACTTTGGTTTTTTGCAAACCCTTTTGCAAATTATCCTTACCACCCATACTTTCATAAAAATCAGCCATATCTTGATCATTTATAAATATTTTATTTTTCTTAGCTATGCTATTCACCCAAGTCTGACGGAGAATCTTATCCCAGGCAATCTCCCTAATCTGCTGGTCGCTAAGCGCAAACTCTTCGCCTTTGGCATTTGCCTGTTTTTTCAAATAATCAAAAGCGAAATTTTCATCACTAATATAATCAGCTAAGGCAATATTTATATTGCCACTAGAATTAATAACATTAGCGGCTGATAAATGATATATTCTAGCGAATAATGTGGCTACATCGCCATTAAATTTTTTGGCATAAATCATCCTAATCGTCCACCACTGGCTAGCTACAATCAAAATAAGCACCGCTACAATCAAAATCACGGTCTTTTTTTTGAAGCTTACAATATTAAACTTTTTCATTTAAAAAAATAATTAAACCATTTAATGTAATTTGGTGATGATTTGGCTAACTCTGTTTGTACTGAACTCGCCGTACTGGAAACAAAATTTATCTGTTTTTCTCCGGGCTTTACTAAATTGAGCTTAGCCCTAGCTTCTTTTTCTATATATTGGTCCGTTTTAAGGTAAGCTATCATATTTCCAATTTTATCGGACTTGCTTTCCAAATCATTGAGCTGATTTTCTAGGGTTCCGATTTCTTTATTGATTTCGTAGCGCACCATTGCTTCACGGAAAACTTTGACAACAGACAGAACTAATAATACAACCAAAATCAAATTAACAAATCGGGACTCAAAAAAAGCCCTGATAGAATCTTTTTTTTTACTTTGACCCATCATCTTCTGAAAAAAGTATTTATATAATTATAACACAAAAGTAATTTTTTTCAAAAATTTCTTTGCTAGCACGAAAAAAAGTGCTATAATTTACCCAGTGAAATACCGCCACCATTGACTTTAACTAAAATTTATATAATTAATTAAATATATAGGCCATAAGTGCCTTTAAAATATACGCTGGCGGTAGTTCTCGCTTCGCTAGTTAGCGGATAACGCGAGAACTATTTCACGGGGTAAAAATAAAAATAAATGCAAATTAACCAAATCAAAACAAAAAAAATGACTTGGCTGCATATCAGCAAGCCAACGCCAGCTGATATTGAATATCTGCGCGCCGAATATCAGTTTCACCCACTTGACCTTGAGGACTGCATTGGTCGTATTCAACGACCACAAATCAGCGAATACCCCCACTATCTTTTCTTTATTTTAACTTTTCCTTTTTACGACCGGAAAAACAAAGTAATCGAATCCAGCGAAATTGATTTTTTTATTGGGCCAAAATACTTAATCACCATTAGCGATGGTCTGACCCAAGTCGTGGACAACTTTTTTCACGACATGAAAAAAAATGATTACAGCCAAGATCAATACATGCAAGATCACCCTGTTTTTCTGCTTTATGAAATACTACACCGACTACAAAATTACACCATGCCCATGCTGGATCACGTCAACCATGATATTGAAGAAATGGAACACAATATTTTTACTGGCAAAGAAAAAATAGTGGCCAAGGAAATTCTCAATATCAAGAGAAATATCGTAAATTTGCGTAAAATAATGCAGGCCCACAAAAATATAATAAAAAAACTAATGGCCAGCAACACTAAAGTTTTTATGCCCAACAACACTCAAATATATTTTTCTAATATTTTGGATCGTACTAAAGATATTTGGGATATTTTAGAAACGCAAAAAGAAAATATCTCCGCCTTTCAAGAAGCCAATGAGTCATTGATGTCTTACAAGTTGAATGAAATAATCAGGGTACTGACCATAATATCGGTGGTATTGATGCCAGCTAACTTACTGGCTGTTATCTTTGGCATGAAGAGCGAGGCCACACCGATTGTCGGCGCGCGCTTTGATTTTTATATTATTATTTCTCTAATGCTGGTAATAATGACGGGATTACTCAGCTACTTCAAAAAAAAGGATTGGCTATGATTCTTGCCAACACAACTTTTATCTGCTATAAATAATCCCAACTTTCCAATTGGGATTTTTGAATAATTTATGAATAATTTTTGGGAAAAACTTGCCTTACCAATACTGACCACCACACCAATGGCTGGCATTACTGATTCGGCTTGGCGTCAGCTTGGCAAAAAATGGGGCGCTGATGTGGTTTATACTGAGTTTGTGTCGGTTGATGCTTTGTTTTATGATAGTCAAAAAACCTTGCAAATGCTGGAATACAAAGCCAACGAACAACCAATTGTGGCCCAAATTTTTGGTAAAAGAAGCGATTTGTACCCCAAAGCCGCTAAATTGATTGAAAAACTTGGTTTTGCTGGTGTAGACATAAATTTTGGTTGTCCAGCCAAAAAAGTAGCTGGCCATGGCGGTGGTATATGCTTACTCCGCGATATGGATACTGTCAAAAAAATTGTAGCCAATACTATTGAGGCCGTGAAGATTCCTGTTTCCATAAAAACTAGAATTGGGCTAAATGCCGTGGCTGGATCTCCGGAAAAGGGCAAGATCATGGCTGTGGATTTATTAGACGCCTTGCAGGACTATCCTCTAGCCGCCATAATTGTCCATGGACGCACTTATGAAACTCCTTTTACAGGACCCGTCGATTTGGAAATGCTAAAAACTTTGCGTGAAAAATTTACCAAAGGAATATTTTTGATCAATGGCTCTTTTCAAAGTGTGGAGTCAGTAGTCAGTGATTTGAAATACACCAAGGCCGATGGCATTGCCTTGGCTAGATCGCTCTATGGTAAACCTTGGCTATTCAAACAAATCAAAGATTATTTATTGACTGGCCAGTACCAAGAAATTACTTGGCCGGAAATAAAAGCTACGGCCATTGAGCATGCTCACCTGCTCTATGAAAATAAAGGACCAAAGGGTTTCCAAGAAATGCGTAAACATTTATTATTTTATGTCAAAGGACATCCCCAGGCCTCTGAGCTCAGATATAACCTAGTTAGAGTCAATTCACCGCAAGAAGTGGAAAAAATATTCTCGGAAATATAAAAAAACAGCCCTGCACCGTACGGTGCGGGGTTGTTTTGATTCATATTACATTGGCGATGGATGACTACCAGGTGGAAACTTGTTAATAACACCCTTCACTGTGCTTTTGATCGATTCTGCTCCTTTTTTCAAAAAAGCTTGGCGCATAGCATTATCGTCCAACTTCAAGGCATCGACCTTGTGATCGCCATCAGTGTCAATCAAATAATGATCTGATCTTAAGGGCCAAACACCAGTATGATATTTCTGAACCAGAGCATACTCGTCACCCATTCTGACTGGCACCCAATGACCAGATGGTATGCTCTTCACTTTGTCAAAACTGTCAAGCGCTGACGATTCAAAACCATGCATATTTTCGGCAATGACTTGCGGATTATTTAAATCAAAATGCCCCGAAGATAGGTCTATTTTGTCACCACGCTTCAAAGCGCTAATAAATAAATTGGTTTTTTCCTCAGACCAACCATGCTCTCTAACATAATCATGCACTAGACCTGATAATTGTTCTTGATTGCCACTGGCTACTATCTTAGCCACCAATTCATCCAAATGACCGGAGTTATTTGCCGCCTCATATAGACCATGATTATACTCCCCGCCCTGTGCTAAAAATGTTTCCACTTGCTGTTTAGCGGCAGTCTCAGCGGCAGCTTTAGCGGCTTCGACATCAATTTGAACATTTTCTACTGGCACATTTATAATATTTTTGTCTGCTAAAAACTTTGATAATTCCTGTTGACTCATTTCCTGGCTATGACCGTCTGGAAAAAATACATTGGGTCGACCATCTCTATCCCAATCATATACTTTGTATGCCCCATCACCTGATTTTATCTCTAAATACTGATCGCCGGTCTTTGGGTCTATGGCCAAATGATGATCTATATTGGCATTAAAATTCTGCTGGTCGGCTAGATGCCCAACATTTGTGTCTGAAAGATGGCTGGCCTCTATTCCTGAAGATGCTTCAAAGCTCAAATGTGGCTTACCATCCAAAATTTCTACCCTTACCTTATCACCATCATGAACTAAATCAGCTAAATTGCCGCCCTGTTCCTGATTCAAGTGTTGGACAGTGTTAGCTGTTTGAGTTTCAGCCCATTTTGACAAAACTTCATGATCATTTAAATCCCCCTTATATCCTAATTCTTTGGCGTGATCTTCAAAAATTTGATGGGTAGAACGCCAAATAGAGTCAGATCCATTGACTTTTGATGAATCTATTGTGTCTTCAAAACGAAGCTCTGGAGCTTCATGTTGAGCAGTAGCAATATCTCTCAAAGGATCATGCTCTGCTGTGGCCTGCTCATCATGATCATATAAATTTTGGATATTTTGCCAAGTATTACCACTGCCCGCTGGTGGTTTTGACGCTGGCGTTGCTTCGTCCTTTTTCGTAAGCTCGCCAATGTACCAAGCAGCCGCTCCACCTACTACCGCACCACCAATAGTTGCCCACAAGCGCCTGTTCTTTATCTTGGAGCCGATTCTGTCCAAATCATCCTCCACTTGTTTGACCCTTAAGTCAGTCCGCTCGCTCACACTAGCCAACAATTTTTCCAGCGATTCTTGATTTTTTAATTCTATCTTTTGCACCTGATGAATAAAATTTTCTGCTCGGCTTTTCAAAAGTGGATCGCTGTCTAACAATCCTAAATCCAGTTTGCTTTTTACAAATATACTGTCTTTTTTTAATTTCTCAATTTGATCAGTAGGAAATTCAATATCTTGTATTACTTGTTCACTTTCGTCTATCATTTTGACGATTTCCGCCAAAGCTTTCTTTTCATCTCGTTTTTCCATCCACTCTCCAGCCCTATAGCCAAGACCAGCGCCAGCTACTGAACCCATAGCCACTCGGGCTACCCCAGAAGTACGCACTGCTGTACCGACAGCTGTACCAATGCCCATACTCATCAAATCATACTTTGATTTTTGCCAAATACTTTCCTCTTCTTTGCTCAGGCCACTTGGTTTTTTGTCAGGACTGCCAGCGCTTAATAAATTATATTTTTCAATAATTTTATACAAAGCTGGCTTGGATTTTTTGATTTCTTCTAATCTTTTTTTAGCCAAATTTTCCCCTCTTTCATGCTGGCCCAAAGTCAAAGCCCAAGTCAGGGCCATATTTTTTTGTTGTTCGGGAGTAGCTTCTGGATGTTCGGCTCGCACCATGGTCAAGGCATTCAAATACAACTGTTTTTCTACCTCTCGCAACTTGGTAGCAGAAACTTCTGATCCTTCTGCGCCATCAACTTGCTTATATTCTTTGAGTGCTTTCAAAGCATGGCCACTGGTCTGCTCCCGCAAAGTATTGGCAATATGACCACTTAATTGTTTTCTTAATTTTTCTAAATTATCTGGTGAAAAAATAGTATCTATAATCTTGGCCTTTTCCTTGGCCAAATTTTCCGCTTCTTCTTTCTTGCTTCTTTCTTTTACACTATCTGGCGTTGTTTTTTGACGATTCTCTTCAATTTTTCGCATCAACAACCTTACCCCTGTCACTCCAGCTGCTCCAATCAAGGCGCCAACACCTCCAGTAGCTACACCCAAGGAGCCCACTAACAAAGAAGTGCCGCCCATGATCCCCACATTAAGAGCGATCTTGCCAAGCATGGCGCTTTTGCCCTTGAGGCCAGTTTTTAATAATTCACGTTCAGCTTCCAATTCTACTTTTTGTTGAATTATGGCGTTGATTGATTCAGCCATTTGTTTCAATAAGACCTCATCTTCGGCTTGGTCTTTTTTTTGATCAACTAAAACTTCTTTTATCTTGCTTTGATAAAATTCATTTATTTTGGCCATATCCCCGGCCTTCATCAAAACCTGCAAATCAACAATATCTTTCGCTGACAATTTTTCCCAAATAGCTTTGGGATCAATATCCAAGTAACCTAAATCTTTTTCTATTTTTTCTGGTATCACTGGTGTCTCGACTGGAGTTTCTACTGACTCAGGAACAACTTCGGGAGATGTTTCTGGACCTGTGGGTGCGGAATTTATAGTTTCTGGCTCGGGATTAACAATTGGCTCTTCCCCGACACCATTTTTCAATTTATTTATTTCGTCTTCAATTTTTCTTATTCTTGCCTCAGCCAGTAGGACTGCCTGTTCCAAGGCATCAGGCACTAATAAATCTTGTTCCTCTTTTGATTTTTGTAAAATAGCTGTTGCTAAATCAGGTTTATTTAATAATTGTGCCGCTTTTTGCAAAACACTTAACTTAGCTTCCCTAGTTTTGGCTGTATTAATTTCAATAATCAAATCTTTCAAGGGAGCTAGTAATCTCTCCATTTGAGCTGTTTTTATTTCAATTTCCAAATCTCTAATTTTATTTTCGGCTGACAACTGGGCTTGTTCCAAAGTAGAGCTAAGTTCCGTAGATTGGTCAGCAAATCTAGGATCATTAAGTAAAACAGCGGCTTGTTCCAAAGATCTTTGTTTCAATGCACGGTCACTTTTTTGTATGGCAATATTTATTTCGTCAAGTAAGGCCTTCAAACGACCTATGTTGCCCTTAATCCTAGCATCCCTGATGTCATGCTTTGTTTCAAACACCAATGGCTCATCTATCACGGTTTCAGCAGAAACTGTTTTAGGAATTTTTGGTCCTTCAGATTTTTTATCCAAAACCAACTTGATTTCTTCCACGCTATTAGTAGCCACTTTATCGACCTCAACAGCCAAATCTGGGCTCTCAGCACCTTCTTCTGCTCTAAAATTGCTTGCCACGTCATCAATTTTCTCTATAACTTGGCCACCCTCGGCTACCACCTCTTGGTTGGATGGTTCTGGGGTCTGCTCCTGGCTAGGACCAGTGGAATCGCGACGTTCGTCTCTAGGAGTAGATTCTTGTTTCATATACTAAAAATTACTATTAATTTTATTTAATATATCGTCAATCTCTGCTTTATTACTGGCCTTACTTTTCTTTTGACGTCGACTAATGGCCTCTTGTTTTAATTTATTTAAAGCCAGCAAAAAATTGTTATAAATCTCTTTAATTTTATAAATCTTTTCTTTATTAGTCATACTTGTTTAAACTGACATTTTTTGGCCTTTGAGCTCAGTGGCGCTAGCCAAAAATTCTTGCGCAAAATCCTGCAAAGTTTTGTTGGCTTTGGCGCTAAAATCATTAATATGACCATTAAAAAACTCCAAAAAATCTTCTGATTTTGGAGCTTCGTGAGCGCTCATAAAGGTCTCAAAAGCTTCTAGTCCTTTGGCATCCAGCTCTTCCATAGCCATGACACCCAAACGCCTTTCAGCTTCTACTGACAATTTTTCTGCATACTCTTTTTTGAATTCCTCCGGCATATTATCAATACCGGCTTGTTTTAATAAATCCAGAACAAAATTTTGGATTATGTCTTCCATATTATTTTTGTTTTTAATAATTTAAATCATTTATATTGTCCCATTTTTTGATAAAAAAAACAAGCCCCGACTTCTGCACGCGTTGTGCAAAAAAAGTCGGGGCTCTCAATGGTCTTGGAAATCTAGTCGCCCTGTGCCGCTTCAGCCATAAGTGGCATGAGTGGCATGAGCGGTCCCAACTCTTTCTCCACCAGAACGCGGAGATTGGAGTTGGCAGCAAAATCGATAGCACGAACAGCCGCCACTGCCTCTCTGACAGCCGTGCCGGTGTTTCGATCAGCCAAAGCATCCATCAATGGCTTGAGCCCAGCCAAACGAGCTTTACCAGCTCCTTCGGCCTTGATCAAAGCAATGGATGCCTCAAGTTCGGTCTGGATCACTTCAATGCGCTTGGCAGCATAAGCATTGAGTTGATCCTGAACCTTCTGGCTAGGAGTAGGATCCTCGATCAGACAGCTAGTCACCTTGTGACCGCTACCCCTTTCATACAATTCCCGAGAATTCTTGAAGTCGTGACTCTTGAGAACGTTGCCTACCTGAATCTCGTCAAGAGTCAATCCCTTGAGCACCTCTCGAAATTCCGCCCCATAGATGTCCGAGGCGTAGGCCGCGAGCTTCGCTGGATCATTGCGGATTTCATCCGGCGAAGAGTAGAACGCCTCGAGATCGTCATAAGTGTCGTTCAATAGAGTGAACATTATATCCACATCGCCTCCGACCAACTCAACAATATTACCATCAGGACCCTTGACAGCGAATCCTTTTGTGGGCACCTTCGCTGTGACGCATTTCAACGGCACACCCTTCCTGGGCTTAGCCACGTTGAAAGTCAATCCCGGGAAGTTCCTAGGATACCAACACCAGTTCCAGCCATTAGTAAAGCAATACTTGCCACCCATCCACCATGTCCCGTAACAGCGTCGCCCAAAGACCTTGGGAGTATAGAGCTCCTGTTCAGGAACCTGAACATTCATGACTGCAAGTTCAGTAGCAATGGCCACCAAGAAGCAAATGAAGACCACAAGATGGTTGGTGGTTATGATCCCCAAACTGATCGATGTTCCACAGATGATTGTGGAAACTCCCGACCAGTAGTCGGGTTTGTTACCAAACCAGGACTTGGGTTTGAAGGCCCGGTAGGTCTGCAAGATGGTGCCACCGATGACGATCAGTGCCAACACCACCCGAAACCACGGGAAATTGTGAGAGACCTCCTTGACAGCTGTCTTTCCAACTGTCACGGCTGTCTTCGCACCCTCAGCCACAGCCGACGGCGCAAAAAACAGCCAGTGATGGTTCCAGGAAGCGAAGATAAATCCCACAGCCACCAAGGCCATGGTGATGATCGCTCTCCACCCCCCTTTCAGCTTTGTGCTGTTATTGACCAACGCGGCAATAACAGACACGATGATCACAATCACCGCATCAAGGACGAACTTGTTCTGAAACATGACCCCTCCTTTGGGGTAAAGTAGGTTAATGATTGACTGTCTATATATTTCCAAGACTTGTCAACGAACTTGCCAAAAACCCATGTTTTGTGACAATATATTATTATATCACTTTTTTCTATTTTAGTCAATATTTTTCTACTTCTGACAAGTTGGACAAAAATGAGTGCCTCTACCAGCTATTTTCTGTTTTTTTATTTCGGTTTTTTTGCACTTTAGGCAGAGCTGTTTAGCGCGACCATAGACCTTCAAATATTTTACATAAACCCCCCCGTTGCCATCTGCAGTCCGATAATCACTAAAAGTAGTGCCACCAGATTTTACTGCTTTATCCATAATGTAGTGACAAGCTTGAAAAATCTTTTTTTTATCCTGATCCTCAAGCGTGCTGACTCGCCTGTCAGGCCTGACACTAGCCCGAAAACAAATTTCATCAGCATAGATATTACCAATACCAGCCAAAATCTGTTGATTCAACAAAACACTTTTCAATATACTGCTTTTTTTATTTATGGCCAGCAAAAAATTCGGCCAAATAAAATCTTTGCTCAATGGCTCGAGCCCATATTTTTTTCTAATTTCTTCTTTGGCCAAATGACTGACTATTTTGAAATAACCAAATTGCCGGAGATCATTGTAAAACAAAATGGATTTATCAGAAAAATATAATATAATATGAGAATATTTATTGGGCAACTCTTGGCTGATTGGCAGATTATGACCACCAACCACAATATTTTTCTGATGCTTGTAGATCAATTGACCGGTCATTTTCAAATGCACTAGCAAATAATCATCACCTTTTTTTAATTTAAAAATTAAAAGCTTGCCAACTCGCTCTACCTTGGAGAAACTATTGCCTATTAATTTTTTTCTAAACTCAAAAATATCGCCCTGAATCTGTTTGGTTTTATGGATCTCAATTTTTATAATTTTTTTGTTAACAATTTTGGCTTGCAAA
>CALMZN010000038.1 GCA_937870675.1 uncultured bacterium | reverse complement strand
TGCCTTTAAATTTGATTTTTACTATTTCCAAAGGCATTCCACTTGTCTTACCTTAAAATGCTAGTATATTTAAGTATTATTTTATTATTTTTAGACCAATAACAACCCGAATTTTATTATTTTTGTTTAATTTTTTATTTGACGGGATTTTTCACAATATTAAATCTACTAAACTAGCAAACAAATAAAATATTTTGCCTCTGATCAGGGTTTACCCTGTTGAACAGTACGCGACGCGGAGTTCAACAGGGTAAATTATAACATATTTTATCCTAAATACAAAGAGCACTATTAACAAATCAACCCGACGGCTTACCCGTCGGGTTGATATCAATTACTCTTGCAAAAAACCCTCCAACATATCTATGAGATCTTTTTGTTTAGCGGATTTGGCTTGTTGTAAATAATTATTCAAATCCGCTATTTGGGGCTGATCAAAATTATCCATGCCTCGATCGCGATTCCAAGCGCGTACTTTTTGAACATTCGCCTCAAATTCTTGATACTCTTTGGTCTGCCAATATATTTCCGCTAATTTCCAATAAACATCTCTGGAATTTGGCGCCAAATCCCTAGCCAGCAAAGCTTGCTCTTTGGCTTTTGGTAAGTCCCCTTTTCTTTGATAATCTTTTTGCAAAGCAAATTTTATTTCCAATCTCCAAGGAGCCAACTCGGCCATACTCTCTAACAAAGCTATATCTTGATCAATAAAAGAAGGATCAAAGGTGCCGACAAACTGATAAAAATTGGAAAGAAACATGCCCGATCGAATATCCATGGGATATTTTGCGTAATTGGACTCCAAATACTGGCCAGTCAAATTAATAAATTCAAACCTAATATCATTCGTGGCATAAGGATTGCCGATTACCAAGTCCAAGAGATCATTTAGGCCGGCGACTTTTTCTTTATCGCCCAAAGGAACGGTATAGTAGCCAAGCAACCAATCGCTTTTTACTTTGGCAAAATCTTCGGCTGTCTTGGCTTGTGACGCATAAAAAAATGTTTTTACAAAAACCGTGTTGCTTTGCCAGGGCTTCCAAACCATAAAATAAACTAAGGAAAAACTTAACAAGACCAATAACACTCCTCGAACAACTAGCTTTCTCTGGCTTTGATTTGACCTGTCTTGCCAAAATAGAAAAAAGTTGGAAAATCGCTCCTTAAATTCACTGACTGACGCGAATTTTGAAAATAAATAAGCTAATATTAGGTAAAAAACAACATTAACATTAAGATTGTCAAAGATAAAAAAATCTTGCGCCAAAAAAGCCAACAAAAATGCCGCCCACAATACTGGCACTGACCAACTATTGTTTTGCTTGATCAATTTTTTCAAACCTAAAAGCAAATAAATAAAAATTGCTGAATAGAAACCAAAACCCACTAAGCCACCCTGCACCAAATGCTGTACCAAAATATTGTGCGGCCGGTCATACCAAACCTCACTGCCCATGGTCACAAAAATCTTTGAAGGAAAATATTTATTAAAAGCATCGGTAAAATTTTCCTCACCCCAGCCAATCAAGGGCTTTTCTTTGAAAGAATACAAAATACTATTTTTCCAAATCATCAAGCGTGATTGGGTGGTGGTGTCAGACAAAGATATGTTGGCTAAGCGAGAAAAAATCGGCACGGCTTTTACCCAAGCGCTATTTTTTTGGATAAAAATAGAGCTAACAAAAATAAATCCCGCGATCATGAGTGCACCCACAAAATAATAAAAAACATTTCTTTTGTGCCGCTCATAATATAAGTAAGCCAATAAAAATAAAAAAACAAACAAGCTCAAGCCCAAAAAAGCGCCCCTGGTCTCTGTGGCTAATAAAATAGCCGTAAATAAAATAATACCTAAACCGTAGTAAAAAACTCCCCAAGAAAAAAAATCTTTATTTTGAATTTTTTTTAATACCAGATAGCTAGCTATCACGATATTCAAAAATAAATATGAGCCAACATAGGCGGCGTTGCCTAGGGTGCTAGCCAAACGCTGGCCACCGGACGAAGGCATAAAAAAACTAAGATTCATGGCTTGGCCAAGAGCGTAAAGTGATATTATCCAAGCCACAAATATTGAGGTCTTAAACAAAATACACCAATCTTTCTCACTGCGATTGACACCCAACAAGACAATGACATACATCAAAATGTGATACCAGTTGGCCAAGCCATCCATTCTTTCAAAAGTGCTCCAAAAGCTAAACAGAAAATGCCTGCCAAAAATACTTGATATAGTAAGCGTCAAAATAAATAAGACAAAAAAGACCAGCCCTTTATTAAACTTTGGCCACTGGTAAGTATTTTTAATCACTAGCCATAAATACAGCGGGAAAATAATATCAATAATCAAACGAAAATAAATATTGCGCGGAAATATAAAAGGAAAATATGTGTCATTATAAATAACCAGTGGCGCAAAAAGCGCCAATGACAAGCCCAAACGAATAATTAATTTCCAGATCGCGTCTTTTTCAGCAAAATAACTACGAAATTTTAACATATTTTAATTTAATATTTTATATATGAAATTTTTTTACTAAAGTAATGCTAGCATATTAATTCGTCATTCTGGAGCGCCGTCGCGTCAGACGCGACGAAGCGATAGAATCTACCATAATAATAGACCTAGATTCTATCGGTCTCCGCCAGCTGGCGGATCCCTCCAGAATGACCAATAAATAAAAATTACCAATATTTTTCTTGACACGCCGTCGCATCACACCACAATGTTTATCCCTAGTGAAAGATAGTGGCTTATTAAAAAGTTTAATTTGTTAATTAAAGTTTGCTTTGGCGTGCGAGACGTGATTATGTCAAACTCTAGAATTAAATTGACATGCCCCGATGCTTGTCATTGGCGTATATCTAATTTCTTGACAAAAAGGGGTATTTGTTATTATAATATAAACTAAGTATAAATACAAATTCATGAAAAAAGGACTATTACTATTGGGCGATATATTCATCCTCTACTCAAGCTTAGCATTGACTCTCTGGATACGCTATGGCTATCTTGACCAGAATTTATGTAATAGGCATTTGCTACCATTCAGCATTATTTTTGCTATATGGCTGATTGTTTTTTTTATCAACGGACTATACGAATTCAAAAAAGTCCGCGTTGATTTTAGCTTCTACAGCAATTTATTACAAAATCTTGGCATCAATGCTGCCTTGGCTATTATTTTTTTCTACCTATTTTCCGATGACTTTGGCCAGATGAGACCACAAACTATACTTTTGATTCTCATGGCTGTTTATGCGACCTTATTTTTTGTTTGGAGAAAATCTTTTTACAAACTAATATCCAGCCGATCTTTGGGCAACAACTTAGCGCTAATCGGCCTCAATGATGAGTCGCTGGCTCTAGCTGAGGA
>CALMZN010000037.1 GCA_937870675.1 uncultured bacterium | reverse complement strand
GGTGTGGTTTTCCCAATACCCGCTTACCCTCCACTCGGAGCGGTATAATCAGATTTAATCTTGATAAAAGGGTTTCCATTCCATGGCAAAAATATATTTATTCGATACCTATACTCGAGAAGTTCGTGAATTCCAGCCGTTGGAAGCTGGAAAAGTTGGGTTATACACCTGTGGTCCAACCGTATATAATTTCGCACACCTCGGTAATATGCGCACATACATTTTCGAAGATTTATTGCGCCGTATGCTCGAATTCAACGGCTATGAAGTGAAGCACGTCATGAATATCACCGATGTCGGGCATCTGACTTCAGATGCTGATAGCGGTGAAGACAAGATGGAAAAAGCCAAAAAACGGGAAGGCAAGACGGCTTGGGAAGTGGCCGATTATTATACTAATATTTTTGAGCAAGATGCTAAGCAATTAAATATTTTGGCACCGACCAAAACTCTGCGCGCAACCAAAACTATCAAAGAGCAAATAGAGTTTGTAAAAATTTTGGAGCAAAAAGGTTTTTTATACAAGACCACCGATGGTCTATATTTTGATACCAGCAAAATTAAAGATTATGGTATTTTAGGTAATTTACAAAATGTTGATTTGCAAGAAGGCGCGCGAGTGGAAAAAAATAATGAAAAAAAACATTTGAGCGACTTTGCGGTCTGGAAATTTTCCCCAAAGGATTCGCAACGCGATATGGAATGGGAGTCGCCTTGGGGAAAGGGATTTCCGGGCTGGCATTTGGAGTGTTCGGTGATGAGTCGTCTGACTTTGGGCGATACTTTTGATATTCACACTGGCGGTATGGACCATCTGACTGTGCATCACCCCAATGAAATGGCGCAATCAGAAGCAGTCACTGGCAAGTTGCAAGCCAATTATTGGTTGCACAATGCTTTTATGAAATTTGATAATCAAAAAATGTCCAAGTCCTTGGGTAATATCACCACCGTGGCTGACTTGCAAAAGAAAAAAATATCGCCACTGGCTTATAGATATTTACTTTTGCAAAATCACTATCGCACGCCTTTGAATTTTTCTTGGGATTCACTGACAGCTGCGCAAACTGGTTTACAGAATATTGTAAAAAGTATAGCTAGTTTTGATAAGCCCTCAGATCCCAGTAAAAAATATTTGGAAGATTTTTATCAATCTTTAAGTGATGACCTAAACACTTCTAAAGCCATGGCTGTCTTACAACAGGCCTTGGCAAGCATTGAAGATGGGAGTATGAAATTAGCCACCATTTACAAAATGGACGAAGTATTGGGTTTGGATTTAAAAAATTTACGAAGTAGGGCTCTTCAAATACCAAAAAGCGCGCAAGATTTATTAAATAAGCGAGAAACAGCTAGACAAAAAAAAGATTATAAATTAGCTGATGATTTGCGTGAGCAATTGAAAACTTTGGGCGTAGAAGTAGAGGATACGAGTCAGGGGCAACAAGCTATAAATGTCCAGTTTTAATTAAAACCGACCCGCGAGGTCGGTTTTTTGTATTTGACAAAAAAGCTGTTAGTGCTAGTATCTTAGGGTAAGGTAGCGTCTGGTTGCCTGAAAGTTGTGCCGCTATACTGCGCGCATACAGTTGGTTCAGGCCACGATTAGGCCAGTCAGGCGCTACCCCAATTGTTCCCGAATACGCTGGCGCTGTCCATGGACCTCCACTGCACTTTCTCCTTCCCAAAACCCCCTGCAGTGTCCAAGTCCAGGGCATCTTAGGAGGTATCAATCCCTCTCGCCAGCGTTCTCTTGTGGGGCCCGTTGCTTTTTAGTGCGGGCCCTTTTCTATTTATTTGACAAATAACTCCAAAAACCTTATATTTATACCACGGACGGCTTAAATGACAAGACGGCGTTATGACACTAAATACTTTAATTTTAGTAGTAGTTTGGCTGATCAATCTGGGCTTGTTGTTTTTTATACTCTTCAATAAAAATAAGCAAAAGCGCTGGCCAATTTTCAGCATGGTTTTTTTGTTGTGGCTCTGGCAGAGCAGTGAGCTGATTAATATTTTATTTTTATTACGCAGTCAGGCCTTGCTGTTGGGAGTGCGCGCTGGCTTACTGCCGACACTATATATTGCCCCGGCCTTTGTCTGGCTTAGTTATTCGCTGGTTGACAGTTGGAAAAAGATTCGTCGTTTCCAGCATCTTTTTTTCCTGCCCGCCTATATCATGTCACCCTTTGTTTTTAGTAAATATAATGTCAGCAGTATTGTCATCAGCCAAAACAGTGTCGCTTATGTGCCGGGGCCGATTTATTTTTATTTTGCCGCTTATTTTCTCATCCTGATGTCTTGGGGTTTAGTGGTCTTGATTCGTCAACGTAGTCGCTATGATCAGATAGTCAAAAAGCAAATTGACTATATTTTTGTGGCTACAGCTTTGACGGCTATTTTTGCCTTGATTTTTATTTTTGTTTTGCCGCTTTTGGGAGTGATGGAGTTTTATTATATGGGAGTCAATAGCAGTGTGATATTTACCACTATTGTAGTGTATACTTTATTTCGCTACCGCTTTTTGGATTTGAAAATAAGTTTTTATAAGGTCTTGGTCAACTTGGTACGCTTGCTTTTGACGGGCTTGGTTTATGCTTTGCTGTATCTGGTGCTTATTGGGCCAGTGCAAGTGGATTTTTCTAATACTGTGAATGGTATTTTGTTTTTGATATTTTTTGGTTTGACCGCGCCTATTTTATTTGATTTGGCTAGTATAGCGGCCAAGTTTTTTATTTATCATCCTTTGGAGCGGATTATCCAAGCCGAAGAAAACATTGCCGTGATCCTGCGCTCCAGTCGTGATCTCAATAGATTGATGTCATCATTGGCCAAAGAAATTGCTCAAGTGATTGATTACAAAGAAATATTTATTTATTTGTCCAAGCGTGGGGATGCTAATTTTTTTCATCAGGTTTTTCCCGTAGGCGAGCGCACATTGCACATGGAGCAGGATCTGCTTTTGCAATATTTAGCCAAAAATCAAGATTTACTGCACAGCCCAGAAGTTCACTACTTGGGTATTGATCTTAAGCTGAGTCAGGAACTAGTTAATCATCATATTGACATATCTTTCCCAATATACTATAATAATCAGCTTTTGGGAGTAGTCATGTTGGACAACAACAAAAAGCTGATTTACCAACAGCAATTAGATTTTTTGAAAGAAGTGAATAAA
>CALMZN010000036.1 GCA_937870675.1 uncultured bacterium | reverse complement strand
ACAACCACCATTACTGTCCAACTCCAGATCTGATTCGGTAAATCTTCCAATTCTTTCCTTAAAAAGCGCCAATTCTACGGCTCTAATTATTTCTCGCTGCTTAGGTCCTTCAAAAACCATAAAATTTAAATTAATTTTTTTATTCTTCAGTATCAGCGTAGGCCTGACCTTGGATTGTTTCGTGCAATACAGATATAGCTCGATAATAATCAATGGCTAGCTTTAAGCCCTCATCAAGATCAACCAAGGGAAACCAGTTTAATTCATTTTTGGCAAAAGTAATATCAGGAATTGTCGGTTGATTAGAATGCGCATATTGATCACCATAATTAATTTTGGAACTAGAATTGGTGAATTTAATTATTTTTTCAGCCACTTGGGTCAGAGTGTATGGTTTCTCGCTACCCATATTGACTGGCTTGGTAATTTCTGAGGCCATCAAATTGATCAGGCCATCAACAATGTCTTTGACATAACAAAAAGTCATGGTCAAATCCTTACTGCCGGCAATAGTGACATCTTGGTTGGCTACCGCTTGCCGGATAAAATCAGCTACTTGCCGACCGCTGTGTTGCAACATTTTTGGACCATAGGTGCTAAAAATTCTAGCAATTTTGGCATCCACCTTACAATTATCACGATAAACGACTGTGGCCATTTCCGCAAATCTTTTGCCTTCATTATAACAAGCGCGCGGACCCAAAAAATCCAACAGACCAATATAATCCTCGGACACTGGCTCACTGTTAGCTGGTGGCTGTCCATAAACCGCCGAAGATGAGGCCAACAAATACTTGGCTTTGTGCCTTTTGGCTAATTCTAAGGCCTTGATCACGCCGACTGAATTAGCGGTAGTAGTTTGTACGGGAAATTTAAGAAAATCTTTGGGCGCTGTCGGACAAGCCAAGTTATAAATTTCTTGAAAACCCTGAATATCAACTTTGAAACGCTTGAGCTCTGGCAATTCTTCATAGTCAATATGTTTGGTAATATTGTGACGAACAAATTCAAAATTTGGATACTCCAGCAGTGTTCGAATATTTTCAACATCGCTAGACACAAAATTATCAACGCAAATTACATTGTCTCCTTTTTTGACTAGCTCTTCACAAAGATGAGCGCCAATAAAGCCAGCTCCCCCTAGCACTAAGACATTTTTGTTTTCCATTAAAATTTTTGTGGACATATTTGTAGTTTAAAGTTAAAAGTTAAAAGATAAAAAAGTTTATTTTTTATTAATATATTTTATAATACCATATATTATTTTTGACACCTCTACTGACTGTTCATAAATTATATAAAAGTTTTTTTCGGAAATGTATTTTAAATCTTTGGCTAAATAAATCATAGACCTCACTTCACCGCACGAACCCTTAGCTATAAATAAAAATTTAGTATAATCCTTATTGGTCCCCTTTTCATAGCCCTCTGCTATATTATTACTTATAGATATTACCGCCCTATAAATCTGGTCTCTAAAAGAATAATCTTTACAGTTTCTAAATAATTTATAAATATTCCTAGCTAGTAATTGACTTTTTTGCCAGGCGATAATATCTTCAAATCTTTTACCTTTATTACTCATAGTATGTATTTGATCTTTTAACTTGAAACTTGCTACTTTTAACTTATTTATACTTTCCTAAAAAATTATTGATTCTTACGATCAACACCTCGGCTAATACTTTGGGGTAGTGCCACCATTTGACACTAGAAGTAAAATTATTGACCCAAGTCACCGGCACTTCCTTGATGCGCAAATTATTTTTTTTGATTAACCAGATGAGTTCAAAATCAAAACCAAATCCATTAATTGTTATTTTGCTAAATAACGATTGAACTTTTCTGTTAAATAGCTTAAAGCCACACTGAGTATCTTTGATACGAGGATCGATAAGCAAACGGATGACTAAATTTCCCAAGCGTCCTAAGGTGATTTTTATTATGTTTTGTTTAACAATAATATTTGATTCTGGCAGAGCACGGGAAGCAATCAAGACATCATAATCAGACAAGTATTTGCTAAATTTATCTAGCTCGGAAATGTCAGTAGAATTGTCAGCATCCATAAACAAAATCCAATCTTGTTTGGCCGACAACACTCCTTTGCGCACCGAGTAACCTTTGCCATGATTTTTCAAATTTTTAAAAACTTTTATATCGCTAATATTTTTTAAAACCGCCAAAGTGTTATCAGTGGAACAATCATCAACTACTATAATTTCACCAACGATGTTGTTGCTTTGCAGATATTTTTTTATTTTTTTTATGGTCTCAGCAATCACAGTGGCCTCATTGAAAGCTGGAATAACAACAGAAATATTCATAATTTAATCAACTAAAATATCAACATTGTAGCCATTTTTGTCTTGTGGATTGCGTAAATACACGCTATCTTTTTCCAAACCATTGTGGTCATATATTCGCAGTAGAGCCGACGATCCTTTGTTGGGCAAGGCCAATATTTCTGGCCTCAAGTCACCAGACAAATCGCGAGCTTGCAGTCTAATACCGACCGTCAAATACTGACTATAGGCCATGAAATCATAAAGTGGCGTGCCATTGAAATTAAAAGCTTTGACTTGGGGCGCGCTATTTTTGGCTGGCACAACAATGATATCTTGCCAGCCATCAAAATCAACATCGCCAACTGTCAGCCAAACTCCTTTAGTCATTTTTTTGTCATAGGCAAAAAATTGATACAAAAGCAATCCTTCGCTGTTGAATACTTTGATATGCGGTCCGCCAATAGCGGCCGGCGCGGTGATGATTTCCGCTTTACCATCATTATCAATATCACCAACCGCTATATTTACACCGCCTTTGAACTTGGCATCATAAGCCAAAAAACTACGTAATAATGTGCCACTAGAATTAAAAATTTTTATTTCCGAGCCACCAGTCACTGGTGCTGTAACTATTTGTTTATTTTTATCACCATACAAATCTCCCAAAGCTAAATTGACGCCACCCAAATACTTGGCATCATAAGCAAAGAATTCATTAAGCAGTGATCCTTGATTGGAAAAAATCCTGACATGGGGTCCGCCTTTTGATAATGGCGCTGTCACTATTTCATAAGAGCCATTGTTTTCTAAATCGCCGGTTGAGATATTGACTCCGCCTTTAAATTTTTTATCATAAGCCAAAAACGAAGACAATAAGTTGCCTTTGTCATTCATGATCAAAATTTCTGGACTTAAACCAGCTTGCGGAGCCAAAACTAATTTTATAGTTTGGTTATAATATTTATCAGCCGCATCTAAAGCGGCGCCAATATTGAGCAGTCCTTGGCCTAATTTTTTGTAGATTAAGGGACTAGCCGCTTGCAAGCTATCGGAGCTAGATAACAGAATTGAATATATGTCAGCTGGACGCAAATTGGGATAATTCATTTTGATCAAAGACAGGGCTCCACTGACCATCGGAGCAGCCACCGAAGTGCCAGACCAACCACCACGATAATAACTGCTGAAATTAATGTCTGTCAAATCATGATAAACCGTAGAGTAAATATTTACACCCGGCGCTGATATGTCTATGCATTTTTCACCGTAGTTGGAAAAAACTGATAATTTATTCTGACTATCAACAGCGGCCACACCCAGAACTCTATTAATGTTATCAAAATCACAAACTGGGTAGGCCGGCTCTATGTCTAGATCAATGCCACTCTTACTCTCATTGCCTGAAGCGGCCACAATCATCACTCCGCTATTATAAGCATTGGTGATAGATTTTTTTAAGGACTCATCAATAGATTTGCCTACCAAGCTAAGATTTATAATTGAAGCGCCGTTTTCTACAGCATAATCAATGGCTTGTGACAAAACTAAAGTATTGCCCATGCCCTTGGCGTCCAAAATCCTTAAATCCATTATTTTTACTTTGGGATTGATGCCCACAATTCCCTCATCATTGGCTGAGGCGGCAATAACGCCAGCAATTACTGTGCCGTGATTTACGGCTGTATAATCATATCCATCAATCAAAACTGGTGTTGGCTCATTGTCGCTATCTACAAAATCCCAGCCATTAATATCATCAATATAACTATTACCATCATTATCTAGTCCGTCGCTGGGTATTTCATCGCTATTGATCCAGATATTATTGACTAAATCTGGGTGACTAATATCAATACCAGAGTCCAAAACAGCCACCACAACTTCTTTGTTTTCTTGGGACTGATAAGACCAAGAGCCCTGAGTGTTTATAGTCCGCAAATAACTTTGTTGCAAAAGATAGGGATCAATCGGAGTATAGTCCTGATGAAAAGCCACTGCTGGTGTGGCAACACTAACAACAACTAGCCAAATAAATAGTTTTATTATTCTATTCACTAAATTTAAATTAATATTATGATAATTATAACAAAATCGACTGAAAAAAACAAATAAATCCCCTTCTGGGGATTTATTATATTAAGACATAATTTTTTATTAATGTAAATAGCTAATCATAACGAGCATTTTTCAAAACTTGCTTCATAAAATCCCAATAACTATGATCGCCTTGTTGATATTTGGCATACCAATATTCCACTCCCCATAAATAGGCCTGATTAAAACCAGTATTTATAGCATACTGCAAATTAGCTGATAATTGCTTAATTGACAAAGATTTTTGTGTTTCTTCATTTTTTAAAGTGACCAGAAAGCCGTGCGGTACCCAGGGCTCGGCCTGCAGTTCACTGATTATGACTTTTTGCCTTGGCAGGCCAACTATATTGGCTTTGAGTGGATAAAACCAGCTTGGCCATGGATAACGGAAATAGCCAAACCAGTTATTCCAAACTACCCGGTACATAGTCGTGCCAAATATATCACCAATTTTGGCTTCTTGACTCCAAGTACTCAATTCCCCAGAAGCGGAAATTATTATTGGTCTACTATCCAAATTTCTTACCAAGGCCACTTCCTGCTCCAAAAATTCTTTATCGCCTTTGGGACACTCGCCAAACCAATCAAATAGCGGCTCGTTTTCAACCTGCCAAGCCACAATTTCTGGTCGATCTTTATAGCGCTCTACCACTGTTTTTAACATTTTCAAAATTTCCGTTTTTCTGAGCTGTTCATCATTTTTATCAAGCCAAACTGGCGAGTGACATTCTGGCCAGCGCGGAAGTCGCCAACCAATGTTGGCAATAAAATCAACATTTCTCTGCCGACCCTGATCCAACATATAGTCAAAGGCATAAAAATTATATTCATTTTTTTCCTCTTCAATCCAATCCCAGTAAATTGGCAAGCGGATATTTTTGACTCCCAAATCATCAATGATGTGTATAAATGTATCTCCCCAATCCAAACCCAAGTTGACCGCCAGCTTGGAAGAATAAGTGACTCCCCAAAAATCCGGCTTGGCCTGGAGCGTAATCTTGCTCGGATAATGATTGGCAAATTTTAGCCACCAAAAAAACCAGAGCAGAAATAAAACCCAAATAATTATTTTTAATTTTTTTGAAACTCGACGCATAATTTATTGAGACATATAAAACAAGCCCATAGCTACCAGCACTGCGGCAATAATTTTGTAAGTTATAATTTTGCCGGAACGCTTTTCTTTGATAATTTTTGGATAAAAAATAGTTATAAAATAAGTAAAGGCCAAAATCAAACCATATTGCAGACCTTGCAAGGAAGTCACCAAAGCCACCGAACCCAAAGCCACAGCGTAGTTCTGTAAGACCGAACCAATAGCGCCTCCAACTTGGGTGCCAAGAAAAATAAACTTGTTCTGCTTCTTACTTTTTGACTTCTTAAGATCAGCTAATATACCCTGACGGTTGCGTGAACTAAACAACAAACACAGCACCGCAAAAAAAGTACCCAAGCGTATCCAAATAAAAGCGCTCAAAAATTCTTGCCCATTGTAAGCTACTTTACTGCCAAACCAAAATAACGCAAAAAATAAAGCCGAAATAAAAGAAAACAAAATACTATGCCATTTTTTATCAAAATCAATATGTAAAAAATGTTTGACCTCATACCAAATACTGTGCCGAGGGGAAATAGCCGAGATGATCATGGTGCCCAATATCAGATAGCTGATTGCCAACCACTGGTTGGTGCTAAATATTTCTTTGAAAAAAATTATTGACAAAATAATTGTAAAGATTGGCACTGTGCCACCGACCAAAGTAAATATCTGCGAAGCATCGTGACCTTTGAGCGCTGAATAAAGAAAAAATATGCCAGCCGCAAAAAAAGAGCCCACCAAAACATCAAACAAAAATAAGCCCAAACCCGGCCACTGCAAAAACCACGGCGCTAGCACTATCACGGCCGCGCCAGAAACGCCAACTAGAAAAGTGTAGGTGCGTGGCCCTGAAACCACGTGTTCTAGCACAAATTTGTCAGCCACATTGACTGCGGCCATGACCACATAAGCAATTATGGCAACTATTAACCAAGTCATATTTTTTTAATTTACAAATCATTTATTATTTCTCGCAAATTACTCATATTGTTTGACAAAAAATCTTCTGGGGATATCCTATTAGCAGCCCGCAAAGCATTGAGTGATTTACTTTTATCTTTTTGGTATTTTCTTGGGTAATTGGCCTCTAAGTCGCCGTTGGGGAAAATATAAACATTACTTTTTTTCAACTCTTGAATAAGCTCATCTTGTGACATCTTGGGCAGATGAATTTTCAAGTGAGTAAGTAATTCAAACAAATCATCGTGATTAAAAACATCTCTGTCCATAATAATACGATAAGGTATTTCAAACATTCTCAAAAGATCAATATAAACTTTCATATTCCCCTTGCCGTGGGTCTGGACTACTTTTATGTCCTTATCTCCCTCATAAAAATGGTCAATCAAACCGCGCAATAATAATTTGTCTGACATTCCTTCCACCATAACAACTTCATCGGCAAAAAACATTTCTAAATTGTCAGCGTTCAACTCTTGCAGTAAGCGCTGGGGGTCATAGTAGCCGTGAGTGCCACCAATGTGAGAAATGCCATATGCTTTGGTTGATTTTTCATCTTTGCTTACTCGCACAACTTGCGGTAAAGTCATGGGTGTCAAAAAAAGTGGCGAATGTGTGGTAAAAATAATTTGCCCGGCATCGCTATTTTGCATAGCCCACAAGAGTCGCTCCTGCAAAGCTGGATGCAAATGTGTTTCGGGCTCATCGATCAACACTAGCTGATAACTGGGATGAAAAATATACAGCAACATGATAAATATCCGACGAAAACCCGACCCCAAGCGATCAATCGTCACTCGCCTATTACCTTCATAAAGACCATCGCCCTCATAATTGATATCCAAGGCATTGTGTGAAGCCAATATTTTGGGAAAATGTTTTTTCAAATTTTCCTGAAAACGCATGTAAAACCCCGAGTAGTGCTGTAGCCAGTGGTAATCGGTCTCAATCTGACGATAATCAGCAAAGGCCTCCTCATCTAATCTCTTGACTTGCGGACTTAATATTTTTCTTAAGGCGCTATTGTAGGGCAAAGTTTGCCTAGTAAATTTTAATTCACGATCGCTTTTTTTTTGAACAAAAATACCACTCGGCTCGGGCAATTGCCATCTATTTTGTTCCTCGGGATTAAAAAAAACTTTGAGCTCCAAATCAGTTTTTTCGTAAAAAATATTACTGACCTGATCTGGGGCCTGCAAGGCAAACTGGATGGCGTCCAAAATATTGCTTTTGCCAGAATTATTTTGGCCAATAATAATGTTAATTTTATGAAGATTAAGCAGCATGGGCTGCTTAATACTTTTGTAACAATTAATTTTGGCTTGTTCAATAATCATATTTTAGAGCAAATGCACCTCGTCTATTTCCGTGATTTTCCCGCGTAAAACTATATTTTCAATATTATAGGTACCGTGCTTAGGCGCATCCAAAAAGCCCTCCATAGCGGCTTCGGCTAGCCAGCCCGAATCCAAGAAATCAAACAGCCACTCATCAACATAGCGAGGATCCGGACTATCAATACCCGCGCCGATATTGAACAGCCACTCCCTATTGTATTGCTCCTGAGAGCCCACTGGCTCAGAAATAATGATTGGTATACCCAAGCCACAATAAAAAGTCAGCTCCGAGGGCTTGGTCCACAAAACATCAGTAGTGCGTAAGGCCTCATTAAAAATTTTGAAATACTCTACTTTATCTTCAGCATAAATAATACGAACATTTTTTGTGTTGGCCAAGCCGTTGTATTTCAAGGCCTTTTCAAAATATAAATAAACATCATTGCGAGCGCCAGCTACTAAATTTAACCTGACCCTGCCTTTCTTAAGATGATTTTTCAGACGCTGGAGTATCATCACTCCAATATCTCTCTGGGCGCCAGCGCCACCGACCGCAAAAGTAATGGTCAAAGGATGTTTCTTTTTTATTTCTCTGACTGGACACAAATAATCTTCTATTACTTTGGCGTATTTTTTGCGATAAACTCCCCTGGGATCAAGATTATAAAGCCGAGCTTTCAAGTCGTGTCTCAAAATATTTGATTTATAACCGCCGATATTTTCCTTGGGCAAAGGAAAGCCAGTCACATAAATATGACTCTCTCTGACCCCGTATAACCTTAGACGCTCTTTGACTCTCTTATTTGGCGCCAAATATATGATACGACTAGTAGTGGAATTGACTGGTGCCCAAGCACGAGCCACATCAGCATCGCAAACTACTAAATATATTTTATCCTTATACCCATTGCGTTCAGCAAAATAAGCAGCCACAAAAAAAGTGGTCAAAAATGGCAAGGGTTTTTTGTTGAGCTCATTAATCAATGCTTTGCCCAAACCGTCTTTTACTTGTTTATTAAACCATTTTAATTGCTGGGATTGAGCTGATAAATCACGACGCGGATAAAAGGCCTCAATTTTCTGAAAATGATCCATGATCTTGAAAGAGGTAGTGCCCAGTAGCGGAACATTTTTAAAACGAGAAATTAATTCATACCAAAAACGACCACTATTCCATGATCTCTCTTCACGACGGCTAATGCCCGCATAATGATTAGCATTAATAACGCCGTTTTGGCTAGAAGCTATAAACGGATAGGCCGCACGCTGATGACCATACCCCATATCGACAGCCACCACGTACATTTTTTGTTTTTGTTTTTCCATTTTTGGTTGCGATCACTTATTTTGCAATTGCTCAATGTACGGGATTCATTTGTTATGCTGAATTCACCGAGAATCCACCTTCATTAACTTGTCCAGTCGATCCTCCACAAGGATTCCCTCCTGAAAATTGTGGTGGGAGTGTAGGAAAGAATTCATGTGCATGTAGAGGCAAGGTAGAATTTAATGCCTGTTTTCACATGTGTTATGTTTGTGAATGTAACACTTCAAGCGGTGTTGATTGCACTCCTAATCCATGC
Source organism: uncultured bacterium (assembly GCA_937870675.1). Classification (GTDB taxonomy): domain Bacteria; phylum Patescibacteriota; class Patescibacteriia; order UBA1558; family GWA2-36-10; genus CALMZN01. The sequence continues at coordinate 50 of CALMZN010000036.1, read as the reverse complement.
CACTAACATAGGCAATAGAGGGCGTTCCGAAATTAATGTTATCATTTTAT
>CALMZN010000035.1 GCA_937870675.1 uncultured bacterium | reverse complement strand
TATTTTATAATTGCCAGTAATCGGGAAAATAGAAATTAACAACAAAACAGCAATAGCTACTACTAGGCCAAAAAATACATTATAAATTATTTTACTGAATTTTTTCATTAAGTTTTTATTTTTTATTTAAATTCTCTAGCGCTTGCCCCAATCCACCTAGTGTGGATGAGGCAAGCAAGGAAAACTTAAACTTGATCTACATAAACTAACTATACTGGAGGCATTGGAGGCATTATTGGAGGCATTGGAGGCAGGCAAATGAAGCCATCGTTATTCCTTTGTTGTTCAGCGTAAAACAAAATGTCAGTAGTATAGCTATCGGTCTGAGTAATATTACCCATACCAGAGCCATCACAAACAAATGGAGTATCAATGACTGGAGTAGCCATGAAACCCGCGCACCAAGACAAACCTAGATTCTTGGTCTGTCCACCCGGTAAAGCTGAGCCAGTATTGCTATCAGCTAAAGCCAGAGTTCCTAAAGCATCAAAATTAGTAATTGGGGCAATGTAGGTGTCGCCAGTATCATAGGCGCCGTTGGCATTGTTATCCCACCAAGCAAAAACTTGCAAATATGGTGATAATTCACCAATATCCAAATCATCGCCCATTTCTACTTCTGGTTCAGCTAGAGTATTGTCCAAATCTTTTTCGTTAAAAGTACTCAAACAAGCCCAAGCATCATTGCTCTGCGGATGCAAAGAAATAACATTAATACCATAATCACCGGGTTTAATGTCAGTAAAGTTAAAGAAAGTATCACCATCACCCAAATCTTTGGCATTCCACAAAGTACAGGTACCACCGTATTCATATTCATAATCAGAACAATCTAAAGCCATAACACTAATATCATCTAAATAACCACCATAAGAGTTATTAATAGCACCTGCATCAGCAAACTTAATAATAGTAGTTTCTTCGGTAGCAATAAAGTTGTACTCATGTAAAGTCCAAACGGTCTCTGAACTGCCAGCAGAATCAGCGCCAATAGTGTCACTTAATAAAATCGTACTATCACTTACAATCTGGACAATAGCGCCAATGGTGTTGTCGCCAGCTGGGACATTAGGACGAGGTGAATACCAAAATTTAAAATTATATTCTCCACCAGGCACAGTGTTAATAACTTGATAGATTACTGAAGAATTATTACTATCTAGTTCTGCTAGCTGACCACCAGTATGTGGATCACCAGCCGCATGATCTTGAATCTCTAAACCATCACCAGATTCTACATGCCAAGAGGTCAAGTAAAAATCTGATTCTGGATAAATATCCCAAGTGCCGTATGGAATATCTGGTTCTTCAAAACCACCATTGGCAATCAAGTTATACCCGGTTTCTTGACAGCCAGTAACACACTCTTCGCCATTATAGGAAGCTTTTAAATGATCTATTTTTAGATCAATACTACCGGCGGTAAAAACATTGCCAGCTGAAGTTTCACTATCACTAAAGAAAGCTGAAGTGCCACCTACTACTATTGCGCCTACGGCCACAATAATAGCTAAACTAATTAATATTCTTTTCATAAATTTAATCTTCCTTTAATAATCGGTGTCGTCGTAATTGATATACACATTACCTTCAAACAACCAAGTATAATCTGGTGCCCAAGGGCTGACAATATTTGTGCCAGCATCATAATTGGCACTAGGAATTAACCAGATTTTTGCTCCAGTCGAATAATAAAGGTCAGCTGGCATTGGTAAATCCATACCTAAATCAGGATTACCAGAAAAAGCTAAATCACCACTACTATCGGTCAATCCTGTACCAATAAGTTTACCGGGATTATTTCCTGGGTAAGGATCGGCATAATAGATAAGACTATAAGGAGTATTTAAGGCCAAACCATGAGCCGTTAAGCTGTAATAAAAGGTTGGTCCATCACCTGCCCAAGTTAGAAGTCCACCGATATCATCGTTAGGCGTGGTTAACCAAGGGCCACCATCAGGATTAACATCTTCATTGTCGAGAACTAGTTGATTAATTTCTGGCTCTTGTCGTGATCCACAAACAAAGTTTGGATTATTTCTGGCTTGTTCTGCCCAAAAACTAATATCAGCGCTTAAACTATCAGTTTGCACTTCATTACCCGTAACTCCTGGCAAAGACCAAGAAAAACCTAAATAAGTAGTAGAGCCACCTAGCAAAGCTGGACCAGTATTAGAGTCATAAAGAGCTAAAACAGTATTTGATGGATTATCAGAATACAAGATAGCTTCTTCGGGTTGCCAGATATTATCACCAGCATCATAGCCATCACCCACACCATCATCGCGCCAAATTTTCCATAGCATAGTATTATCCAACTCGCCACTTTCTAAATCTGTCTCGACTGAAGTTTCTGGTTCAGTTAAACCATTATCATCACTAGTTAAATTTGATACTTCGGCGCAGAGCCAAGCATCATTATTGATGACATGCAAACTAATAGTGTTTTCACCAAAATCACCTGGTTTGACATCATCATAGTCAAAAAACTTTTCACCAGTAATATCAACACCGGGCACAATTTGTCCCCAAGTTGTTGTACATTCTGATCCTGGCTCTGGATATTGACCAGTTGGTACTGTTCCATCTTGCTCTGCTTGCCAAGTACCATTAACACAAACCATGCCATTATAATGGGCTTGACTGTCGATCTTTAGATCGATTGCTCCAGCGGTAAAAGTATTACCAGTGGAGGTTTCGGTATCACTGAAAAAAGCAGTGGTACCAGTGATGACTATTGCGCCAATAGCGGCAATAATAGCCAACGAAATTAAAATTTTTCTCATAATTTTCCCCTGATACAGCCGTGCAAATTTGGATAATATTACTCCTATTTAAATGATTTGTCCACCCCCAATGTCCATATTACTATTTTGTAGAAATGACAGTGGATTATTATTGGCTGTAGCACCGTCAATAACCCACTATCATTTTCCTGTACGTAATAATGCTTTTCTACGGGTCAGGTATCTTGGTCAATCCATATCAGGGCGTTTAGAGC
>CALMZN010000034.1 GCA_937870675.1 uncultured bacterium | reverse complement strand
TCAATGCTTGAGGGATCGGGCATTTCCGAAGGAGTAGTCAAAACAAATTGTTCGCCGTTATGCAATTTTACTTTATAAGCAACCGTTGGTGTGGTCACTATCAGGTTAAGATTGAATTCGCGCTTCAATCTTTCTTGAAAAATTTCTAAATGAAGCAGGCCTAAGAAACCGCAACGAAACCCAAAACCCAAGGCCTGCGAGCTAGCTGGCTCAAATACCAAGCTAGCATCATTGAGTTTCAGCTTCATGATGGCCTCACGCAATTTTTGATACTCACTGCCCTCTTGCGGGAAAATACCCGCATAAACCATGGGCTTGATAGTTTTGTAACCTGGTAGGGCTTTGGTTTGACTATTTTTTAAAATAATTGTGTCGCCGACCTTGGCTTTATCAAGATTTTTTACACCAGTAATGATATAACCAATTTCCCCATTATTCAAAGAGTCAGCTTTTGTCCACTGCGGTTTGAAAAAACCAATTTCCAAAACTTCACTTTCTTCTTGGCTAAAGGCAAATTTTATTTTGTCACCTTTTTTTACTTGCCCAGCAAATATTCTGACAAAAATCACCACTCCTCGAAACTCATCATAGATAGAATCAAAAATCAGGGCTTGTAGAGAATCGGCATCAGTATTGGATGGCACTGGAACTTTTTGAATCACCGCGTCTAATAGTTGCCCGACATTTTGTCCGGTCTTAGCTGAAGTCAAAAAAATATCTTCCTCCTTGCAACCCAGCAAATTTATCAATTCTTTTTTCGTGCTTGGTATATCAGCCGCTGGCAAGTCTATTTTATTTATAACTGGTATAATCACTAGATTCTGCTCCATGGCCAAATACAAATTGGCCAGTGTTTGAGCTTCGACTCCTTGGCTAGCATCTACCAGTAAAATAGCTCCCTCTACAGCTGCCAATGACCTAGACACTTCGTAGGTAAAATCAACATGCCCAGGAGTGTCTATCAGATTCAATTCGTAGCCCTTCCAAGCCATACGTGCTGGCTGGAACTTGATGGTGATACCCCTTTCACGCTCCAAATCCATCTGATCCAATATCTGATTTTTCATCTTGCGTTCATCAACAGTATTAGTCACTTCCAACATACGGTCAGCCAGTGTTGACTTACCGTGATCAATATGAGCAATAATACAAAAATTTCTAATTTTTTCCATTTTTTAATAAGCGCCAGCTTTGTAATAATTTTTGCTTAACAATAGCTACTTCCTCGAGTTTGAATAATATACTTAATATTAGATAAATTAGCAAGCCAAGCAGACCAGCCAGTAATCCTTGCAAAAAAATGCCAGCAAAAGTGTGCATATTGACCAGTGGAGCCACAAAATACAAAACACGATTGGCTACAAATCCAGCTACTAAAGAATTAAAGGTAATTTTTAATAAAGAATTAAAAATTTTATTATTGTCCATAAATTCAACTCTAGTATAAAGGACCAAGTATAACAAAAGCATATTGATAATACTGCTGATGGAAAAAGCCATGGCCAAACCAATAACTCCAAAAATATTAGCCAGATAATAAGCCGAGACAATATTTACTATAATAGATATAAAAGCAATTTTAGTAGGCGTCTTGGTGTCCTCTAAGGCATAAAAAGATCTAGCCAACAGTGGTATCAATCCTTGAGCGAAAATAGAAATAGCAAACCAGCCCAAGGTCTGGGCTGTGTCATAAGTATTTTCCCAAGTAAAATTACCAGCTCCCAAAATAACTCTGACTAACTGGGCTCGCAAGACCACAATCAGCACCGATATTGGTAAAAGCAAAAACAATAAACGCCTGATATTTTGCGACAAATGCGTGGCAAATAGCAGGTGATTTTTTTCTAGTATTGCTTGAGAAAAAGTTGGAAATACAGCAATGGCCAGTGACACGGCAAAAAGAGAAACTGGCAAACTTTGCATATTGTTGGCTAAATTGAAAACCGCAATACTGCCAGCGTTCAAATGTGAAGCCATCATGGTAATCAATACCAGATTCAATTGCCCAGCGGCCAGACCCAAAGTACGCGGCACCATCAACTTCAAAACTTTTTTTAAATTGTCATCAAAGATAAGTTTTAATTTATATCGGAAACCATATCGCTTGGCCTCTGGTATCTGAACCAACAAGTGCATAGCCGCGCCAAGCACAACTCCCCAAGCTAGTCCTGCCAAACCAAACTTTGGATAAAAATAAACCACCCCGATAATAATACCAATATTATAAAATGAGGCGGCTAATGAAAAGCTAAAAAATCTTTTCCAAGAATTCAACACTCCTCCCAAAACATTGGAAAAGACAAAAAACAAAGTGGCCAACAACATTATTCTAGACAAAATAATGGTTTGCGCTAGTTGCCAAGCATTAAAACCGGGGGTGATAATTTTTGTAATCTGCGGTGTAAAAATAGCCGCAATAATAATAAAAACACCAATAATAATTAAAAATAAATTTATTACCGAATTAGCCAGATTCAGACCACTGTTTTTGTCCTTATGCCAAGTTTTCTGAAAAATAGGAATAAAAGCCGAAGTCAAAGCGCCCAATACCAAGGTGTTAAAAATCATATCTGACAAACGAAATGAAGCATAGTACACATCAGAGACAGCGCTAGCGCCAAAATTTACGGCAATCAAACGCTCACGCACCAAAGCCAAAAGTTTTGCCAGCAGAGAAAAAAAGGCGATAATCACCGCCCCGCCCGCTACTGAATTATTTAACTTTTGCCAAACTTTTTTGAGCATAACTATTGGCTGTTTATCACTACGCCAAAATATTGATCGCTATTCAAATTTTGAATAAAAACCGTCTGATTATCCTGTACTTGGACGCTATTGTCAGAATTGGCAGCTTTCCAAATAATTTTAGTACCACTAGGAAAAACTATTCTAGAATTTAAAATCGATTTGCTTTGCCCGCTCTGAGATTGAACCAATAAACTATAATGGTCAAAATGGCGATTGCTAGCTAAAAATATCTTTTTCCAGTCATTGGTCAGCTGATTGCCCAAATCCAACTTAAACGGCAACTGGTATGTAATGACCACTGTTTTTGTTTCACCGGGTTTGAGTGTCTGCCAATTGGCAAAAACCGTGCGATTGATACTAGAGAAAATCTCGGTCTGCGATTCATTATCAATCAGCTTGCTTTCTTCCTGAACCAAATCTGGATCAATATCGTATTGCTTGTTGTCAGGAAAATAATGCTGGGGAATGACATCAAAACCCACTGCCGATAACAACTTACTGCCTTTAGGCACATAGACACGCAAATAAGACACATTGTTGCCCTCTAGCCCTAAGAAAGGATCGTTAAGCGAACCATCATAAGAGCGGGTAATTTTAACTGTATTTATAATTTCGCCATTGACTTGAACTTCGGCCTGATGATCAATTAGCTGATTGACTTTGAGATCGGTTTTTCCGCCAGCAATATTGGTGCTGATTACCCACAAATAATCACGATCGGTTTCCATGATTTCTCCACGCCAACCCAAAGCACTAATCTGTTTATCAATATTTTGATCCGTGGAGTAAACTTGCAAATCTTTTTTTTGTAATACTTCGGCCAATAAACCAAACATATCCTCAACAGCATTATCAGTATCAAAAATTTTCTGCAAAATCTTGGGTGCTAAATCAGAGATTATTGTCTTGGGGTTTTCACTATTTCTTTTACCCTCTATTTCTGTTTGCAAAACATCAATGACATTGTCAGCGTTTATTTGGGTGTTGTATTCAGGAAAATCAAGTGGCCCACAAATCGCTAATAATTTTTGTAAAACCGTGGCGTTGATGGCTATCACTCCATCAACTGAAGAGCCACCACTCTCCGAAAAAAACTGGCTGATTTTTTTGGCTGAAGTTGGAAAATCCGGCCACCAGTTGGCGTCCCAAATATTAAAAGTAGTATTCACAACAGCCAAGGCCTGTGGCGAACGCCATTTTTTCTTTTGACCAGCCGTCAAATCATAAGTACCGCCTTGGGGAATTTCCAGCTGAACAATTTTCCCTTTATTCACATCCAATAAAGCATAGCTACCAATAAAACCACCGGTGGCTCGTATCTCGTTGTTATTTTGGAAAAGCAACAAGTAGCGCTGTTCTTTTTCACTACCCAACAAACTCTCCAGGGTGATGGTAATAACTTTTAAATTTTTCAAATTGCTAATAACTGACGGTAATTCTTTTTTCAAATTAGCCAGCTCTGATTGAATATCGTCAGGCAAACCAACAATCTTATCCAATCTTTTATCAGTGTCTTCCAACAAAGGCAAAAGCTCATCCAACTGCTGATTGAGAATAATAATATAATCAGTAAGATTTGTGGATTGTTCTCTCTTCTGATTGATTTTCCTGCCTGTTC
>CALMZN010000033.1 GCA_937870675.1 uncultured bacterium | reverse complement strand
CAATGACATACCTGACTGCTATCTGGTCTTGGGGATCATCCACAAACGCTGGACGCCCTTGAAAGGCCGTGTCAAGGACTATATTGCCCAGCCCAAGCCCAATGGCTATCAATCATTGCACACTTCGGTTTTTACTGAGTTTGGCAAAGTAGCGGAATTCCAAATTCGCACTCGCGCCATGGATGACGAAGCCGAATACGGCGTGGCCGCTCACAGCCGCTACAAAGAAATTGGCATTTTGGGCACCAGGAAAAAACCACCGAAATGGCTACAGGACTTGATAGAAATCCAAAAAACCATTACCGACAACACGGAATTTATCAAACATATAAAAAATGATTTGTTTGCCAATCAGATTTTTGTCTTTACTCCCAAAGGCGATGTCATTGAATTACCAGAAAACTCCACTCCTTTGGATTTTGCTTATCACATCCACACTGACATCGGCACTCAATGCATTGGCGCCAAAATCAATGAGCAGATTGCTTCTTTGGACACACCCTTGAAGTCCGGTGATGTGATTGAAATTTTGATAAACAAAAGTAGAAAATATCCCAATCCTGACTGGCTGGATATTGTGGTGACAAATTTAGCAAAAAACAAAATACGGAGTCAGTTGAAGAATAAGCTGTAAAAAAATAGCCACTTTGGCTATTCATATGGTCATTCTGGAGCGCAGTCGCGTCTGACGCGACAAGCGATAGAATCCATAAGTTTAACTTATACTTGTAGATTCTATCGGCTCCCTTCGGGATCCTCCAGAATGACAATAAAAGACAATTATCTTACTCTTGCAATTTATTTAGTAGATTTTTAAGCTCTTCATGCGAGTAGAAGTCAATCACAATCTGACCACGCTCGCCTCTTTTTTTGATAGACACTTTGGCGCCAAGATTTTTGGCTAGCTTATCTTCGTAGGCCACTAGAATAGGATCTTGTTTTTTTTCATTCTTATCTTTGAGCACCGTGCGATGCGCTAGTTCATCCAGCTGTTTGACTGTCAAATCCGAATGCAATATTTTTTTGAAAATTTTAATTTGCTCGGTCTTACCCGGATAGCTCAAAATTATCTTGGCATGTGAAAAAGTAATTTTGTTGGCCGCCAGCGCTTCTTTGATGACAATGGGCAATTGCAATACTCGCAACATATTGGCAATGGTTGAAGGACTTTTGCTGACTTGTTTGGCAATATCTTCTTGCGACAAGCCAAACTCCTCCATTAGCCGTTTGTAGCTACCAGCTTCTTCTAGACAATTCAAATCATGGCGTTGAATATTTTCTATAATTGATAATTCCAGCTTATCGCGATCCGATACTTCTTTGATAATGACCGGCACCTCAGTCATATTCAGAAGTTGCGCGGCCTTCAAGCGTCGCTCACCAGCAATCAATTGCCAAGTATCGCCTGACTTGGTCACTACCAAGGGCTGGATGATGCCATGTTTTTTGATTGACTCGGCCAGCTCATTGAGCTTGTCGTGATCAAAGTTGGTTCTGGGTTGCCACGGATTAACGCTGACCTTGTCTATCGGCACAGTGATTACTTGCTGACCACTAGGTGTTTCATCATCACTAAAGGTATGCGCTGAAAAATAATCACGCGCGTTATTTGATTTTCCTTTGCTGGGTATCAATGCTCCCAAACCTTTGCCTAAAGCTGACATAAATTTTAGTTAAAAGTAGAAAGTACCGCCCATGGGGCGACCGCCCCCTGGACGGTAAAGTGAAAAGTTTTTATAGTTTATTAAATAAAATACTTTTAGCTCTATAATTTTACTTATTATTTTATCTTTATTTATTTTGATTGTGCCACATAATCTCCTGAGCCAATCTTTTGTAGGCCTTGGAGCCGGCGGACTCCAAATCATAATCCTTGATGGATAAGCCATGCGATGGCGCTTCGGCCATGCGGACATTGCGTGGAATCACGCTTCTAAATATACGCTCTGGAAAAAATTTATATAATTCTTGAAAAACAGCGTTGGATAATTTGTTGCGACTATCATACATGGTCATGACCGCGCCCAATATTTTCAAATCTGGCTGTAAGTGCTCTTTGATAAGGTTGATGGTATTCAAAAGCTGAGACAAGCCCTCCAAAGCATAATACTCACACTGCACTGGAATCAGAACCTCTCTGGCGGCTACCAAGCCATTGATGGTCAGCAAGCCCAAAGATGGCGGATTGTCTATCAAAATATAGTCATACAAATCAATCACCTCTTGCAGATTTTCGTGTAATTTATATTCACGATTCTCTTCATTGACCAGATCCACAGCCGCACCAGCCAAATCCGGAGTGCTAGGCGCCAGATGAAAATTGGGCTGATGGGCTTTTATTACTTCACCCATTCTAGTATTGGGATCAATCAAAACTTCATAAATACCTTTACTCACCTCGCGAGGATTGATACCCAGACCCGAAGAAGCATTGCCTTGCGGATCAATATCCACTATCAAAACCTTCTGGCCAAATTCCTTGAGCCAAGCAGCCAAATTGATTGTGGTAGTGGTCTTGCCAACACCGCCTTTTTGATTTACTACTGAGATGATCCGAGCCATATTTTGCTTTTCAAGCTATCCTTATTATACTAGATTCGAGGCAATCTCTCAATCATCAGCCATTTTTACTAGTATAAAAAAATCGGCCAACCACCCAGCCCAAAGCGAAGCCAGCTACTCCGCCACCCAATATGTATAGCTCTGACCAATCATGCAGATAATAGTTGCAATAAAAAAATGCCACCGCAAAACCAATCATCGTGCCTTTTATGCAATAGGAAATAGTGAACTCCGAAATTTTGTATTGCTCACTATGTTCTTTGGGGCCAAAATTTGCTTGGGGTTTTGATTTT
>CALMZN010000032.1 GCA_937870675.1 uncultured bacterium | reverse complement strand
AAAGAGCCCTTGATGCTTATTGCGTCTAAAAATCAAATAGATTGGGATAGAGGATATGTAAATACTTGGAATACCACCGAGTACGCTGATTATATTGTCAAACTTAAACAGCAATATCCTGAAGCTCAGGTATACATATGTCGTGATCATTGTGGTCCCGGTTTTAAAAATGACGATTTAGAAGATGTTTACAAAACTATTGATAGTGATATAGCAAATAATTTTGATCTTATCCACATAGACTTTTGTTACTATAAAGGCGGTCGTCAAGAGATTTTGTCCGAATCAAAAAAGGCCATTGAGTATATACAAAAAAAGAGCCCCAGTACTTTAATAGAAATAGGTACTGATGAAAATAAAGGCGATTTTTTGGATAATGTTGTTAGAGTTGAGGAGGATATGGATTATTTTTCCAAATTACCTAACATAGAATTTTATGTTTGTCAGACAGGTAGCCTTATTAAGGAGATTGATCAGGTCGGTGATTTTAATATAAAATTTATTAAACAAATAAGAAGTTTAGCTAATAAATATAAATTGAAACTCAAAGAACATAATGCGGATTATTTAGACGACAAAAGAATCAAGTTGCGCCACGGCTTGATAGATGCTGTCAATGTTGCACCGCAATATGGCATCATACAAACTCAGTTGACTATTAATAAATGTTTGATTTACGGCATAGATATTAGTGAATGGATAGAACAATGCTACCAAAGTGGCAAATGGGGAAAATGGTTGCACAACAATAACAAGGAAAATAAATTTTTGTGCTCAATCATAGCTGGGCATTATAATTTTTCTACAGAGACATATCAAAAATTGTATCAGACTATCAATAATTATGAAAATTTTCGGGAGTCTATTATTAATGAGGTAATGAAAAATTTTGATATTTATATAAAAAATTTGTAATGACTAATCACGACTATAAAGTTCTAATTACTACTTCGGGCACGGGCTCTAGGTTAGGGAGTTTCACTAAAGAAAAAAATAAAGCTCTAGTTGAGATAAATGGTAGGCCCAGTATAGCTTATTTGTTTGATTGCTATCCCAAAGATGTGACCATTGTTATTACCTTGGGCTATTTGGGCAATCAGGTAAAAGATTTTTTGTTATCTTATTTCCCGGAGAGAAATTTTGAATTTGCGGTTGTGGATAATTATGAAGGCCCGGGTAGTAGCTTAGGTTATTCTATTTTGCAAGCCAAAGATTACTTGCAGTGCCCTTTTATTTTTCAGGCCTGTGATACTATTGTAGTTGATCCTGTGTCTAAGCCGGATAAAAATTGGATTGGTGGCTATGTGACCGACTGGTCAAAGACCGATTTGATTCTTAATCAATATCGCACTCATACAGTTAAAAACAATAAAATTATTCAATTAAATGAAAAGGGGGTTAGTTCTTTTGATTCAATTCACATTGGCTTGGATGGGATTTGTGATTATCAATCATTTTGGCAGGCCTTGGAGAGTATTTATAATGCAGATAAGTTTAATTCTTCTTTGTCAGAAGTTCATGTTTTGGAAAAGATGCTGAAAGAGGGCGTAGATTTTGAATGGATACCATTTCCAATTTGGTTAGATACTGGTAATATTACGGCTCTAGAAAACACGCAGAAATATTTAAAAAATTTAAATTAAAAAAAGAGAGGCTCGCCGCTGATGCGGAGAGCCCCTTTTGTTTTCAGCTGTTTTCAGCTCTGACCGTTGACGGCCAAGATCTTGCTGACGAGGGTGTCGACAGTGGCTTGGCTGTTGCCAGTTACTAATATGTCGTAGTGAAGGACATCCAGAGGGTCAATTAGAGTCAGAAGTCGATCGTCTCCCATGGCCAGGCCTTGAGCTGTGCCACCAGCTTGGAGTACCAGTAGGGCGCCACAGATGTCCCAGGGCCCGCCAGTAGCTGTGGTGATAGAGCCAGCCAGCTTCTCGCCGCCGTTGGCCACCAGTGCCTGGTGCAGGCCATTGGAGCCAGCCATTAAGATGGTGGCAAGGTAGTTGAGCGAGCCAAACAGCTCGGCAATCTGCTTATTACTCAGGATTTGTCGCCCTCGGCTTGTAAAGCCGTGGGATAGATCAATTAACACCGTGCTCTGCATGTCCAAGGGGCCATTCCAGACAGTGACGTTCTGCTCCATCACGTTCTTATCGGCACGGATGAGCATTTTGTGAGTGTGAGTGTTTTGACTGGCCAACCAGATACGGCCACTAATTGGCTCTCCGACCACACAGCAGATCAACCGCTTGTTCCACCGGTCATAGATGCCAGCGATCACAGTGGAAGTTATCAGGCCATTGGCAAAGGCCCGAGTGCCGTCCAAGGGATCTATTAGGGCAAGCAGCTGACTGGAAAACTCCAAACCATCCATGTCTTCGCCTAAAATAGCAATCTCCGGAAGTTTTTCACGAATGAGTTGTCTGACAGCCAATCCGCTTTGGCGATCAGCCGCAGTGACTAGGGTCTGATCAGCTTGCTTGACTTCGGATAGTGGGACACCATGTAGCTGGTATTGACGCACCACCTTCATGCCAGCAATCACAGCTAGCTGGCAGGCATCTAGCAATTGCTCCAATGAATACATGTACTCCTCCCTTTCTACAGAAGGTATGTCCCAGGGCTTGTGTTGGCGATCGACGGCACCGATCTGCCAAGCAGATGCGACATGACCAAGTATAGGAAGCTCCAGTAGTTGAAGGTCATGCTCTGTCCATATGCGTCAATCATGTCCTGGAACGTCATCCACTCACCGTTGCTGACCTCGCCATCTGTCTCAATGTCCCGATGAATATTTGAGACATTGGACAGAAAGAGGCCGATGACAAACGGTGCCGTTGGTTCTGCCTGAATATCGGTGATGGTGAGCACGATCTTGTCGTCATCAGCGGTCATGGTGGAGCGATAGAGCTCTGGCCCAGCCATGCTCAAGAAATGCAGATCTTCCGGCTTCAAGATGTAGCCGGTTTCCTCCCGCGCTTCGCGGATAGCTGCAGCTAGCAGGCTCTGGTCAGTCGGCTTGACAAAGCCACCATGATGGGCCTGCTTGTGTCCCATGGCCGCACCCTTTTGCCTGGTAACCACCAGGAACCTGGTGTCAGCCAAGCTTTTCCCCGGTTGGTAGAGGATGACTGCTGTTACCAGATAGGTGAGAGGATCCTTCCAGTTCACCTCTCTGGCACGCTGCATTTCCCTAGTCAAGTCCTCGAACATTTTGGTACCCCACTTTCTATGGTTTAGACCACTTCGTTGGGCAACAGGACTCTCAAAGAGCGAAACAATATAAAGTATCACATATTTACCATTTTGTCAACTCAATGGACAACAGGACTCTCAAAGAGCGAAACAATATAAAGTATCACATATTTACCATTTTGTCAACTCAATATTTGCGCATAAAAAACAACTATGTTATTATTTTTTTATGAAATATATTATTCGCGACAAAAGTTTACTTACTGACAAAAATAATCTGGAGCATCTTTATACTTTCATGGATTTTCCCGTTTTTATGGGTTGTGTTGGTCAATCAGAAAGTCAGGATATCAAATCAGATATGGTTTGGGATATTTGTCGTGATACAGGTCTTATCCAGTTGAGGAATTTGATACCATTGGACGTGCTCTATATGGATCAGCACAATGATGGCACGGGTACTGTCTGGCAAAAACACTACCAAGAATTTGCAGAATTTATCAAAAAAAATAATGACGGCAAAAACATTTTAGAAATTGGTGGCGCTCATGATGTCATTGCCAATAATTATTTTGCGCTGGATCCACAAGCAAAGTGGACAACAGTTGAGCCAAATCCTCAATATATAAAAAATGAAAAGATAAAAATAATCAAAGGTCTTTTTGATGATAAATTTGTGATTGATGAAAACATTGACGCGGTTATTCATTCACACGTTTTTGAACACGTATATCAGCCAATAGAATTTATGCAGCACATTAGCCAGTATCTGCAGAAGGGTCAAAAGCATATATTCACCTTTCCTAATATGGTTGAAATGCTAAAGAAAAAATTTACCAATTGTCTAAATTTTGAGCATACGGTATTTTTGACCGAGGATATTACAGATTATTTATTACAAAAATTTGGTTTTAAGATTTTAGATAAGCAATATTATGGAAATCCACACAGTATATTCTATGCTACTGAAAAAAGCAAAGCACAAGATAATATGCTCTTGCCACAAAATAGATATTATGAATACAAGAAGATATTTATGGATTTTGTAAATTATCATCTAGATATAGTCAATGATATTAACAAAAAAATAGAGCTATCAGATAAACCAGTTTATCTTTTTGGAGCTCATATTTTCTCTCAGTACTTGATTGGCTTTGGATTGAACACAGAAAAAATATCAAATATTTTAGATAATAGCCCGATTAAAATTGGCAAACGCCTTTATGGAACATCTCTTATGGTCGATTCGCCAAAGATTTTGGCCGGCAAAGGCAAGGTCAACATCATACTCAAAGCCGGCATCTACAATGAAGAAATAAAAAAAGACATTCTAGAGAATGTCAATCAAGAAGTGACTTTCTGGTAAATTTTTATTAAGCAGATAAATTGGGGGTAGTATTGCCCTCAATTTTTTTTATTTTTTCCCAGATTATAATGGTTATTATAATAACGGATGCAGATGACAGTAAGCGACTTATGACTATACCCATAACACCGAATAAGGGGATAGTCAACAACATGGCCAAAATAAAAATAATACTGGGTATGTTGTAAAGATATAGCATTTTTTTTGGTACCAAAGTTAAGCGAGAAGTAATCACCGCGCTGGCAACAGCTGGACATAGGATAAATATCATAGATACTGAATATACTTGAGAATACAAGATAGATTCGGAATATTGAGGGAAAAACAAATGATATATAGTTGGCGCAGATATTATGTAAACAGCAGAAATAAGAGCGCCAAGTAAAAATAATAGCCAAAATCTCTTCCAAAACATTTGTTTTATATCATTCATGGATCGTTGAGCGACCTTTGGCAAAGCTAAGACAGGAATTTTATCAAATAAAGTGCGTAATTGAGATATTGGGGCAATAGCAAAAGAATAAACAGCTAATTGGATTGGTCCAAAATAATAGAAGAGGATCAAAGAATCCGCAGAACTAATCAAAGCAGAGGTGACACCTATTAGGCTATTATGAAGTCCATAGTTGACAGCGCGAGGGTCTTGTTTTTTGTTGGGTGGAAATTTTTTTAAAGTTTTTTTAAGAAGAATAAATCTTATCAAAGTCCAAGATAAATAATAGAACAATATTACCAACAAGGGATTTTTAGATAAAATTAAAACAATAATTAAAATAGCCGCTGAAGCAATTTGACTAATAGTTTTATAAATAGCGGATATTTTGAACTGCTTTTTGGCTAGTAAGAAAGTATCATAAATATTAAATGATTCCATGAAAGGCAATACTAATCCTACTATCAGGAAAGAGGTGCTTAAGAGCAGATTGTTATGTATATAATAATAGATGGCAATAGCCAAAGCAGCGACACTTCCCAAAGCACCAAATTTTATTTTAGTTTTTAATCCAATTATAAAACTACCCTCTAAGCCCCTAGCCACAGCTTGTGTGACAACTCCATCTATACCAGATAAGTTAGCTATAGCTAAAATCGAGGCTACTGATAAAACGTATTTATAGGTGCCGTATGATTCTTGAGATAAATAATTAGCAAAAAAAATGGCCAACAGAAAAGTACCAAGAGAGGATATGAATTGGCCGGACACTAACCAAAAATTACCATGAGCGAAATACACCATATCAGTTTGGGTATATTTTTCACTACGGCGTAATATCTTGTAGAAAAAATTTTTTATTCTATTTAACATTATCTTCCCAAGGCAATATTAAACATGGCATTGATGGTCTTGAGGATGATAGAAATATCCAAGGCCACGGATTGATTTTTGATATAAAATAAATCATATTGGAGCTTTTCTTTGGCGTCATTTACAGAGGCGCCGTAGGGGTAGTTGATCTGGGCCCAGCCAGTCAGTCCGGGTTTGATCAAATGTCGCTCGTTGTAAAAAGGTATTTCTTGTCTCAATTGCTCTACAAACTCCGGCCGTTCTGGTCTGGGGCCGACAAAGCTCATATTGCCAATAATGATATTAAGAAATTGCGGTATTTCATCCAAGCGAGTGCGTCGCAGAAGCTTGCCAATCCGAGTGACGCGAGCATCATTGATTGAGGCCCAGACAGCGCCGTTTTGCTCGGCATTTTCTTGCATAGTGCGGAATTTGTACACTTTAAATTTTTTGTTGTTTAAGCCCACCCGCTCTTGCTGGTAAATTATTTTTCCTTTGGATTCCAACTTTATAGCCACAGCAATAAAAGGAATAAAAATTAATGATATCAAGCCAAAGAACCAAGCAAAAAATAAATCAATAAATCTTTTAGCAATGGCAAAACTATTTTTACTTCGGCTATTGAAATTTTCTAAAAACCAGTTTCTCTCCAAAAGCATCAGGGGAATTTTTCCGATTATTTTTTCATAAAAATTGGTCAGATTATAGTACTGTATTTTTAGGTTGATATTTTCAAATAAATAACGAGATACTTCGGCGGCGTATTTGGGATTATTGACTACTACTACGGTCTGAATTTTGTGTTTCAAAAATTCATTTTTCAGATCATTGAGGTTTTTACTGATGGGAATGATTTGGAATTTTTCCGGCACAGTCACAAAGTCCGGATTGATGATCAATTTTAGCTG
>CALMZN010000031.1 GCA_937870675.1 uncultured bacterium | reverse complement strand
CTCGAATGGGCGAAAATATTAATTTTTGGTATTATGGTGGCGCGCTTTTGGCTTATCCCATTGCTCTAGGAATAGCCTTGTCACTTTACTTTTTTTCCAAATATTTTCCACTGCAAACCAATAAAAATAAAAAAATTTATGATCTAGCGATTTTGGTGCCAGCTTTTATTTTGTCAATAATCGTTTATACAAAAGGAGCGTTTGTGTTGAGTTTTACCAAAGATTTGGCCAGAAGCGAATATACTCTATATGTGAACAAGCCGTTTTATATTCTATATGGGGTTTATTTTATTGTTGTAGCTTTATTAGCCCTACTAAATTTGTATCGCAAAATTAAAATGCCAGACATTTATTTTAAAAAACAAACTTTAATATTATTTATTGCTATTTTTATAGGTTTGGTTTTTGGCGCTTACTTTGATTTGATACTCTGTTATTTTGCCAATTATCACTATACTTGGTTTGGTCCGGTGTTCACTTTGTTTGTGAACGCCGTTGTTTTTTATTTGATTATCTCTCCTAAAGAAAAAATCAATGACTAAAGTAAGAAAAAAAATTACTTTGTTATTGGCGGGTGGCACAGCTTTACTAGATCAGAACAAAAGGTTGCTGACTGTTCAGAGTCCGGATGATATTGAAATCTGGCTCAAACAAATGCCCGAGCTTGGCCTACTAGCCGAGATTGAACCAATTTTTATTGCCCCAGAAGACAGTATTTTGACACACGCACACTGGCAAGAAATGGCCAAGCAGATTGCGGAACACCTGGACTCTAGCAGTGGTTTTGTGGTAGTTTCGCGTTCTGACCAACTGCTGATGACTGCTAGTATTTTGAGTTTTTTATTGCAGAATATAAAAAAAACAGTGGTCTTAACTTCAGCCATTCGCAGTGGGACAACTGAGCAAGTAAAAAATATTGTTGACCAAAAAAACGATTTGGGCTTGCGTTCCAATCTGATCAATGCTTTTCAGGTCTTGGATTATGATTTGCCCACGCCAGCTATTATGTTTGGCACCAGATTGATTCCCGGAGTAAAAGCAATCAATGATAACAATGAGGGACTCAACCTATTTGCTAGCCAAGATGATAATTATTGGGGCAGGGTGGACTTTGGTATTAGCGTCAAATCGAGCTTGGCCTATCACACGGCTAAGCCAAAAATTTATAACAAGATCAAGGCCAATATTTTTGTTTTTGATGATTTACCGGGCTTAGCTTGGCCGATAAATTTTGGACAGAATAATTATGAAGCTATTTTCATCAAGCTCAATCACCAAAACAAATTAGAGCCAGCCAAGATAAAGCAAATCAAGGACTCCAAAATTCCGGTATTTTTGTATCATCAAGCTTTGGTGTCTGGTCCTGATGAAGCAATAATCATGACAACTTGCACTTTTGAATCAGCCCTAGCCAAGGCCCTGTGGGCCATAGCCAACAAGGACAAGATTGCTTCTTTTGGCCAAATTGGTCAGCAAAATATTATTGGTGAGTTAATATAAGGTAAAAAATTTATGCATATTTATTTTTATAGCAATTCCAGCGACACTGACCAAAACAGTCAGCAAATTTTGCAGTATTTGCGTCGCGTTGGCGCCACAGTCATTAGTGAGACCTCCACCAAAAAAGCCAGTTCTGAGGCCACTAGCTTGCCAATGGACAAGGTCGATGCTCTAGTGATTTACGGCCAGCGACTAGACGCTCAGGGTGGCTATTGGCTAGCTTGGGCTGTGTCCAAAAACAAAGACATTTTATGTTTGTTGCCAGCGGGCGCCAAAATTGATCAGGCCTTGGAGCATTTGCTAGTGGACAAAACAGTAGCCAAAAAATTGCGTCTGGAGCGCTATCAAAACAAAGATGTTTTGGAAAAAGTAGCCAGTTTCCTAGAATCCTTGGGACAGGAAAATCTGGCCGAATTATACAATATCAAATACACCTTGCGTTTGTCGCGTAAGATCAATGAATACTTGGATTGGAAAAGCGAAGCTACAAAAATTGATAAGGCAACCTGGTTAAGGCAAAACATACAAAATTTAATGAATACTGATAAAGAGTGGCAAGGATATTTGTCAACTAAGTTTAAAATCAAAAAATAATTATGCAAAAATCCATTACCAGCAAGCACTTCACTTTTTTGACAGATGTCTCGCCCAAAGCCCAACCCTTTGTCATTCACGCCGAGTCCAGTAGCACTTTGGTTATTTTGATTCATGGTTTTTCTAGCTCACCTTATATTTTTCATGATTTAGCTGAATATTTGTCCAGTCATGGCATAGATACGGAGACAGTTTTGCTGGCCGGACATGGTCGGGATTTCCAGGCCTTACAAAAAAGCACGGCCTTGGACTGGTACCAGTCAGCTGAAAAAGTATTGCACAAAAATTTATCCCGTTACCAAAATATTTTTGTGATCGGTGAATCATTTGGCAGTAATATCGCTGTGCATCTGGCCGCGCGCTACCCCAAGCTCAAAGGAGTGGTGACCATAAGCATGCCGGTTTTTTTGTGGAAAGAAAAAGTAATTCGCTTTTTTCTACCCTTGGCCGCCTTAGTCACCAACAAGTACAAAAAAAGATGGATAGATGTGCAGGATGTGCGTCAGATCAAAGAATTGGGCCGACATTTATATCTGCCAATAGCCAGTATAAAAAATTTCTATAAATTTATTGATAATTTTACCAAAAAAGAAGCGCACCAAGTGCGTATTCCAATCTTAATTATCCACTCTCGAAATGATCGGGTTTCTCAAGTGTATAGTTCCCAGTGGTTTTTTGAACAGATCAAGCACAAAAACAAAGAGCTTTATATCCTAGACAAAGAAAATCATCATTTGATCCATAAAACTAGAAATGATTTGATTTTTGAAAAAGTTACTCGTTTTATTAAGGAAAATACCAGTAGTTTTGACGCTTAAAATAATATCTGTTAAAATTTCTACTTATCAAAAGTAAGATGAATAAGAAAAAAAATAAAATTTTTATTGGTCTAGCTTGGCCCTATGCCAATGGTTCTTTGCATTTGGGGCATTTGGCTGGACTATTGGGCGGGGACATTGTGGCTCGCTATTATCGTCTAGTGGGGCACGATGTTTTGATGGTCTCGGGTAGTGATTGCCATGGCACGCCCATTGCCGTGGAAGCCGATAAGCAAGGAGTGGATCCCAGCGCTATTGCCGAAAAATATCACGCCGAGTTCAAAGATATGTTTTTAAATAAATTAAATTTTTCTTTTGACTGCTATACCAAAACAAGCACCAAAAATCACGAACAAGTGGTGCAGGAATTTTTTTTGGATCTACAGAAAAAGGGCTACATTTATTCCAAATTTGAAGATCTGGCCTATTGTGAAAAATGTCAAAGATTTTTGCCGGATCGCTATGTCGAAGGGGAGTGTCCCAAGTGTCATTTTGAAAACGCTCGTGGTGATCAGTGTGATAATTGTGGGTCATTGCTGGATGCCAATCAGCTCATTAATCCGCGTTGCAAAACTTGCGCTTCCACGCCTATCTGGAAGCCATCCGACCATTTTTTCTTGAAATTATCGGCTTTTCAAAAACAACTGGAAAAGTGGGTAGCCAAAAGTCAGGGCTGGCGAGCCAATGCCAAAAATTTTACTTTAAATTTTTTGCAAGAGGGTTTGCATGACCGAGCAATTACTCGCGACACCAATTGGGGCATAGACATACCATTACCCGGCTATGAGGCCAAAAAAATATATGTCTGGTTTGAAGCGGTAATTGGCTATTTTTCAGCTAGTCGTGAATGGGCCAAAAACAGTGGTGATCCAAAGGCCTGGCAAGATTTTTGGCAGAATGATTCGGCTTTGCATTATTATTTTCACGGCAAAGATAATATTCCTTTTCATGCGGTGATTTGGCCGGCCATACTTTTGGGTCACGGGGACTTGCATTTACCTGATTATATTATATCATCAGAATTTTTGACCATAGAAAACAAGCAATTTTCCAAAAGCCGTCATTGGGCAGTGTGGTTGCCGGACTTTTTGTCCAAATTTGAAGCCGATACTATTCGGTATTATTTGGTGATCAGCGGTCCAGAGACATCGGACGCGGATTTTTCTTGGGCCGAGTATCAAGTCAAAGTCAATTCAGAACTGATTGGCAAATTTGGCAATTTGGTTAACAGAGTTTTTTCTTTTGTTAGCAAACATTGCCCCGCTGGATTGCACGAATCAGATATCAAGCTTGATAAGCCGGCCAAAGATTTGTTGAAGCTGACTGAGCAGGCCTTTGCTAGCGTGGGGGGGAACATTGCCAAAGCAAAATTTAGAGATAGTATCAAAATTATTTTGAATCTAGCCGAAAGCGCCAATCGCTATCTAGAAGAGACCTCACCTTGGAAGCAGATAAACACTGATCGAGCTTCAGCAGAGCGCTCATTATTTGTGGCTAGCCAAGTAATCTATAATCTGGCCACTTTGCTTAATCCCTTTATACCCGAGAGCACTGATAAAATATTGGCTATGCTTGGTCAGGAAAGAGATCAAAAAAATGGCTGGCAGTATGCCTTATTACCAACTATTAAGATTGCTAAAGTTGAACCATTGTTTGCCAGAATAGAGGATGAGGTAGTAGAACAAGAAGTCAAGGATTTGGGTAAGTAATAGATTATTTAATCAATTAACAAAGAATGGGCCTCTGGGCTCGTTTTTTGTTTTTTAACTATTGTATATAGTGGGCTATTTATGTTAAAATATAGTTGTTTAATTGCCTATGTCCAGCACAATTATTGCTAATTTATTAGAAGTAGTTCGCGAGTTTGGTCAGCGTCCTTCTTTAGGTTTTTTGGTTCAAGGTCAGTATCAAACAATTAGTTATCAAGAGCTCAACAATTTACGCAGTCAGTTAGCCGAATATTGGCAAAAAAAGGGTTATGTTAGGGGTGAGAAAATAGCCCTTATGTTGCCCAATAGCGCCGAGTGGGTCATAGCTGATCTGGCTGTGGCTACTTTGGGTTTGGTCTTGGTGCCCGTACACTATACTTATCCAGAAAAGTATTTAGAAACAATAGTCAATCATTCTGGCGCTAAATATTTGTTGATTAATCAAGAGTTATTTAATAAATACCAAAATAGTATCTTGTCCTTGCCGGTCAAAGAAATATATGTAGTGGGTTTGACAGAGGGTGTTAATGATCAAAGAGTTTTGGCTTGGCCAGTTTTTGATAAGAGTAAAGTAGTTAATATTGAAGCTATTTCTCAAGAAGATGATTTGCATACTATTATCTATACTTCTGGTACTACCGGTGACCCTAAAGGCGTGATGCTTTCGCAGAAGAATTTAGTTAGCGATGCTCAAGCGGCGCGACGCAATGTGCCAATCCATGAAAGTGATAAATTTTTTTCTTTTTTACCTTTGTCGCATGCTTTTGAAAGAATGGCTGGCTATTATAGTCCGCTTTTTGCGGGTTGTAGCATTTATTACGCCGTGAGTGCCAAGACCATGATTGATGATATTAAATTAGTTCGACCCACTGTCTTGCCTTGTGTGCCCAGAATATTTGAAAAAATATACGCCAAGGTTTTTGACCAAATCAAGAGCGGTAGTAATTTTAAAAGAAAATTATTTTATCGCACTCTCAATTTGGTTGATGCCAAGAAAAAAAGACAGCTTAATTTTATAGAAAAATGGCAGTATAATATTTTGGATTATTTGGTGCTTAAGAAAATTAGGAATATTTTGGGTGCTAAGTTGCGATTAGCTATTTCAGGTGGCGCCTCGCTCAACCCAGCTATTGCCAAATTTTTTGATAGTTTGGGTCTGAAGCTGATTGAGGGCTATGGTCTGACTGAGGCCTCGCCAATAGTGGCGGTCAATCATCCGGATAATTATAAGTTTGGCACAGTGGGCTTGCCTTTGGATTGCAATCAGATTAAGTTGTCGACGGAAAAAGAAATATTGCTCAAAGGTGATAATATAATGTCTGGTTATTATGACAACGAAATATTGAGCCAGGAAGCTTTTGACGGCGATGGTTGGCTACGTACTGGGGTTTTGGGATTTTTTGATAATGATGGTTTTTTGGCTATCATTGGTCGGGCCAAAGATGTGATAGTGCTATCAACTGGCAAAAATATTTTCCCAGAGCCAATAGAATATGATTTGAACGCCAGCAAATATATCAGCCAAAGCATGGTTTATGGTGATAAGCAAAAGGTCTTATCGGCCTTTATTGTCCCAGATATGGGCGAGTTAAAAAAGTGGTGTGAACAGGCAAATATAGAGTTCAAATTGCCAGAAGTTTTGGAGTTGAGCGCTGTAAAAAATCTTTACACTCAAGTCATTGACGAATCATTAAAAGGTCTATCAAAAAATGAAAAAGTGGTTAATTTTAAATTAATTGCCGAGGAGTTTAGCGTGGAAAATGGGATGTTGACTATTACGTTGAAGTTGAGGCGAAGAGCATTATTTGAAAAGTATAAATAATTATTTTTTATAAAATTTAATATAATAAAAATATGGAAAAATTTAACAACTTAAAATCAAAAAAAATTCTAGTTTGTATAACAGGTGGTATTGCAGTATATAAAATTACTTCACTAGTTAATCATTTTTTAAAAAATGAATTTAAAGTAAAAGTTATAATGACCAAAGCGGCCATGGAATTTGTTTCACCATTGACTTTTCAGGCATTATTAAACGATGTTGTTTATAACGATCTTTTTGAAATAAAGAATCCACGGGAAATAGAACATATATCTTTAGCTAAGTGGGCAGATATTTGTTTGAT
>CALMZN010000030.1 GCA_937870675.1 uncultured bacterium | reverse complement strand
TAGCTACCAGCTTGTTTTAAATTAGTATATTGTTGGACCACCTGTAAAATTTGTAGATTATTTTTGATAAAGTCGAAGATATTTATATGAGTCATCTTAAAATTATAATTTAGGCATGCTTAAAAATAAAGATAAATCATAATTTAAGCAAGCTAATTAATGATATTAGTTTGTTGCTGAGCAAATAGTTATGTGCGGTATCAACGGGTTTAATTTTCAAGATCAGGATTTGATCAATGCGATGGTCAAAAAAACCAATCATCGCGGACCAGATGATAGTGGTATTTTTAGTGATGCAAATATTTCTCTGGGGCACAATCGTTTGTCAATCATTGATTTGTCACTAGCCGGACATCAGCCCATGATCAGTCCGGATAATAATTTGGTTATTATTTATAACGGCGAGATTTATAATTTTCAGGAAATAAAAAAAGAATTAGAAGCTAAAGGGCGCATTTTCAAATCAAAAACTGATACAGAAGTTATTTTGCTTGGCTTTCAAGAGTGGGGAGTAAAAGTTTTTGAAAAATTAAACGGTATTTTTGCTCTGGCTATCTGGGACAAGAAAAACGAGGCGCTATATTTGGCTCGCGATCCCTATGGCGTCAAACCCTTGTATTATTTCTGGCAGAACAATAAATTAATTTTTTCTTCAGAAATAAAAAGTATCTTAGAGCATCCAGTCAAGCGGGAGCTGAACATTGATGCTTTGAATATTTATTTTAGATTTTTGTATATACCAGCACCAGTGACGGCTTTTAAAAATATTTATAAATTACCTGCTGGTAAATTTTTGGTTTTGAAAAATAAACAAATAGAGATAAGAGATTATTATCATCTGGAGTTTGGTCAAGAACATACTGACTATCAGCAAGTCAAAAATGATTTAAGAAAAACTTTTGATCAAGCAGTCAAGAGTCAGCTCATTTCTGACCGCCCCTTGGGCTTGTTTTTATCTGGCGGTTTTGATTCCACGGCTATACTGGGCGCTATGCAAAAAAATAGCAGTCAGCCAGTCAAAACATTTACTGTAGGATTCAAAACAGATATTGACTATGAAAAATACAATGCAGACGCTATCTTAGCTAAAAAAACCGCGGAATATTACCACACTGATCACCAGCAAATAGATATTTCTGCTCAAGATGTGATAGATAATTTTTCCCAAGTCGCCTATCAGATGGACGACTTGGCCTCCAATCACATACAGGTGGCTAATTATTTATTGGCCAAGTTTGCCAAGCAAAAAGTGGATGTGGTCTTAGGCGGTGATGGCGGTGATGAGCTCTTTGCTGGCTATGAAAGATATTATTTGAATAATTTGATTGACCAGTGGCAAAAAATGCCAAGCATACTGCGTGATAATTTTTTGACTAGTAAACTAGCCCAAATCACTGGCCGTGAAAATTTGTTGAAAAAAATAAATATTAGCGATCCAGCAGAAAGATTTTTTAGCCACATGGCGCAAAAAGAATCTCAGGTGGCCAATGTCTTGAAATCAGATATTAATCACTTTGATTCTGTTTTTAGTTATTTCGCCCCTTATTTTGTAAAAAATATTCATAGTTATACAGCTTTATCGCAAAAAATAGATTTAGAAACATGGTTAGTGGATGAATCGTTTTTACGCTCTGATAAGCTCAGTATGGCCTGGGCTCTAGAGCAGAGAGTGCCGATTTTGGACAAAAATATGGTAGAATTAGCTTTTAAGATACCTACCCGTTGGAAGATAAACAATCGCCAGCAAGGCAAGAAAATATACATTGAGGCCTTACGAGATTATTTTCCAAGTTACTTGATGCGCGAAAAAAAGCGTGGCTGGTTTTCACCGGCTGCCAAATGGCTCAGGGGTGATTTGAAAGATTTTGCTAGGGCCTTGTTATCACCAAGTTATAATCCAGCCACGACGCAATATCTTGATTTTGAAAAAATAAACAAATTAATGGATAGACATTTGAGCCAAGAAGAGTATGCTCTGAATATTTTATGGGCGACTATGAATTTTCAGGCCTGGTATAAGGAGTATTTTAAATAATATGTCGAAGATATTAATTGTCACTCCCAAATTTCCGTGGCCTATGACAGGGGCTTGTGAAGCAGATAGGGCAGAAGGCATCAAGCAGTTGATACGTTTAGGTTTTGAGGTAAAGCTGATTGTGAAAGCAAATGATAATCAATTGGGCGCAATTAAAGAGATGCGAGATTTGTTGTCCATTGATATTTTCCCTGTATCTTATAAATATCATCAAAAAAACATTATTTTAAAGTATATAAAAATATTGTTGACAAGACCAAATTTAATTGATGGAGCGGCTTATGAATATACGGATCCGGAGTTAAAAAAAATATTTGAAAGACAGCTTAGTGATTGGCGACCAGATTATCTCTGGTTGGATTATACTTTTATGTGGCCCTTGGCCAAGATAGCCAGACAATATGGTATCAAAGTTATTACTCGTTCTATTAATTATGAACCCGAGCATTTTATTCAAGAAGAGGGGA
>CALMZN010000029.1 GCA_937870675.1 uncultured bacterium | reverse complement strand
CATCCAGTATTTTGCCAGCTCCTCTGACTACAGCTGTCAGTGGTTCGTCAGTAATGTACACTGGCATTTTTGTTTCTTTGGAAATCAATTCAT
Organism: uncultured bacterium; assembly: GCA_937870675.1. Lineage (GTDB taxonomy): Bacteria > Patescibacteriota > Patescibacteriia > UBA1558 > GWA2-36-10 > CALMZN01. Next base: position 16,617 of record CALMZN010000029.1, on the reverse strand, counting down.
CCAAGCCACGGATCAAAGCTCCGCCACCAGTCAAGACCATACCCTTTTCATACAAATCAGAAACCAACTCTGGCGGTGAATTTTCAATAGTGGCTTTTATGTTGTCAATGATTATTTTGATTGGTTTAATGATTGCTTCGCGGACATTGGCATCGGTAATGTGCACTTCTTTGGGCAAGCCAGTAATCAAATCACGCCCCCGCATGATTGTTTCTAAAGTTTGGTTCAAGGGCAAAACCGAACCAACTTGAATTTTTATTCTTTCGGCTGTGCGCTGTCCTAATAATAAATTAAATTTGTCCCTAGCATATTGGATAATGGCCTCATCAAGTTTGTCACCGGCAATTTTTAATGATTTCCAAGACACAATACCCGAGAGTGAAATCACGGCAATTTCAGTAGTACCACCTCCCAAGTCCACTACCATACTGCCACTGGCCTCTTGGATAGGGAGTCCTGCGCCAATAGCCGCGGCTATCGGCTCTTCTATCAGCCAGACCTCAGAGGCGCCAGCTCGCAAAACAGAGTCCTCCACGGCTTTTCTTTCTACTTCAGTGACGTCTAGGGGGATGCCAATCACTACGCGCGGTCGAGGCATAAAAGTCATTGACTCACGATGCACTTTTTCAATAAAATATTTGATCATTTTTTCTGTCACTTCAAAATCAGAAATCACGCCATCCACCATTGGTTTGGTGACAGTAATGTGCTGAGGGGTCTTGCCCAACATGGTCTTGGCATCATCACCAACCGCAATTATTTTTTCTGTGCGATTGTTGATAGCCACCACACTGGGCTCATTGATGACAATACCCTGATCTTTGACATAGACCAAGGTGCTTGAGGTGCCTAAGTCAATGCCCATGTCCTTGGAAAATTTTCTGAATAATTTCTTAAACATTATAGAATTTTTTTATAGTCTTAATAACTGTCTCTCTATCTAATAATTGTGACTTATGACTTTTTCTATCAATTAATTCGTATTTGTCTTGTTTATCGCTAACTATCAGTTGCCAGCAAATACCAATCAAATCAGCATCTATTAATTTTTTAGAAAAAGATATATCTCGATCATCAAATAAAACATCCAGACCCTCTGTCTTCATTTGCTCATAAAGCCCAACAATCTCTTTCTGTTTCTTATCATTTTTTGTAAAACTTAGCAAATGCACCTGATAGGGTGTGGTGTTTTTGGTCCAAATAATACCCCCTTCATCATAATTGGCTTCGACAATTGTACCCATGGCTCGACTCAAGCCAATACCATAACAACCCATGACCACATTTTTTTGCTTGCCATCTTGATCGGTAAATTTTAAACCCATCTTATTGGAGTACTCTGTGCCTAAATTAAAAATATTACCGGCCTCCACTGTTTTTTCTTCTTTTAACTTCTGATCGCACTTGGGACACTTGTCGCCGGCTTGTAGCGTGGCAATTTCTTTATTCTGCGCCCATAAACACTTACTGCACAAAACAGTCAAATCTTCTCCGGCTTTATTGATTACCATAAATTCGTGAGAAAACTTTTTGCTAATAGTTCCGCCGGAAGCTTCCACGGAAAAAGATTCTAAGCCCAAGCGCTGAAAAATCTTGATATAAGCATTGTGGGCTTTTTTATAATAAACATCTAAGTCCGCCTCACTAGTGTGAAAACTATACAAATCTTTCATGCCAAATTCACGGCCACGCAATAAGCCAGATTTTGCTCTTTTTTCATCGCGGAATTTAGTTTGAATCTGATACAAATAAATTGGTAGGTCTTTGTAAGAAGCAATATTTTTTTTGACAATATCTGTCACCACCTCTTCATGAGTAGTACCCAAACCAATTTCACTGCCATGATGATCTTTGAACTGATACATGATTGGCTCCATTTCTGTCCAGCGACCAGTTTGCTCCCACAGCTCTTTGGTTTGCAAAACCGGCATCAATATTTCTTGACCGCCAATAGCATTGATCTCTTCCCGAATTATATTTTCTATTTTTCTAAATACTTTCAAACCTAAGGGCAGATAATTATAAACTCCGGCCATTTGTTTTTCAACAAAGCCCGCTCTAGTCAATAAATCAGCGTTGATGCTTTTTTCATCTTGACTGATGTCTTTTCTGGTTTTACCAAATAATTTTGATTGTCTCATATTATTTACTATCTATATATTGTTGAATTCTTAATTTTTCTTGAACCAATAATTCTCCTCCATATTCTCCGCTATGGGCTTTTTGTCCTTCATAAGAAACTTTTTTTTGATCAAGGTGCAGATCAATAATCAGTCGATCTGGCTCTGACTTAACATAGGCATGATAACGCGGATAAAGCCCAGTACCCAAGCGACGAATAAAACTATCGCCGTGCGGACTAGGATGATAACCCAATTGCCGAAACAGCAACAAGTGATTACCAAAAACATCTTTTACGGAAAAATTCATCTTAAAATAAACCTTTAATTTTTTCTAAAAAGCCACCGCCATAGCGTACCAAGTCACGATAAGTGATGACCACTATCAAAAGCATCAGCAAAGCAAAACCGCTATTGTGCACAATGCCTTCTATTTTTTCACTGATTTTTTTGCGGCGAATTTTCTCAATCAGAATAAATAATAAACGACCACCATCGAGGGCTGGAAAAGGAAGGATGTTGATGATTCCTAAATTGATGGACAATATAGCCGCAAACTGTAATAGATAAATAAAACCCATTTGCGCCACCTGACCAGTGATCACGGCCACGCCAATTGGCCCAGACAAATCCGCCGATACCTTGCCTTGGGTAATCAAGTTGAAAAGTAAGGAATATAGGGCCTCCAAAACACGATAAGACAAAACAATGGTAGCGCTTAAGCCCTGCCAAATACTACCAAAAAAACCGTATTTTATGATTCCAGTATCGACCATAGCAATGCCAATTATCGGATCCTTGTGATCCGGCATTAATTTTGGTGATAATTTTATTTCTTGCTCTTGCTTGTTTCTTTCAATAGTAAAAACTACCGACTGATTGACTTTTAGTTTACTAAAAACTTCATCAGTATTTTTGACCTTAGCGCCATCAATAGCCACAATAATATCGTTTGTTTTCAAACCCTGTTCCTCGGCTGGACTCTGCGGAAAAATTTCCACAATTACCACATTTTGCTTGGATATTTTTTCTGGTGGAGTGTTTTGGTCAATGGTCTGAGGCAAACCAAGCAAAAAACCAATGGACAGCAAAACAAAAGCAAAAACAAAATTCATAATTACTCCGGCTAACAAAACAAGCGATCTTTTCCAAGCTGGCTGATTGGCAAAATTTTTGGGATTACTATCTTGCCCGCCATTTTCTCCAATAATTTTTACAAAACCACCCAAAGGCAATAAATTCAAAGAATATATCATGGCATCATCCATGTCTTGCTTTAATTCCTCTGGTTTTATTTTGTTACCCCAAAACCATTTCCACTTCTTGATTGTTTTTGGTTCATCAACTTCTCTTATGACTTCGGTGATTGTTTCTTTGACTAGCTCCGTCGACTCATCAATTTGAGTATCTTGCAGTTCAATGTTTATTTCATCGGTTTTTACAATTGCTGGCAGTATCTTTTTTTTGGTGACTAACACGCCAAAAATTCTTGGTGGATAACCAAAACCAAACTCCTCCACACCCACTCCCAATTTTCTAGCACTGACAAAATGCCCCAACTCGTGGACAAAGACCAATAAACCCAAAACTAAAATAAATACAATAATTGTAGCCATAAATTAAATAGTCATTATTTCTTGCTCTTTTTTGTCGCCAATTTCTTTGATCTTGTCATTGTACTCTTTGATCAAAAGATCAAGATCTTTTAAAGCCACAAATTTTTCATCTTCTGGTATTTCTTTATTTTTTTCCATGGCCATCACTTCTTCGCGGATTTTTTCTCGCTGACCGCGTAAGATGACGCGTCCCTCTTCCAATTTTTTGTGCAAAACCTTGACCAAATCTTTGCGACGCTCTTCAGATAGGGGTGGAAAATTCAACCTAATCAAATCGCTATCCACCACGGGATTGATGCTAAGATCTGAGGTCTGGATGGCGCGCTCAATGTCTTTCAAGATGCTTTTGTCCCAGGGCTTGATAGCAATGGTCTGTGGCTCAGGACTGGTGATGGAGGCCAATTGCAACAACTCCGAAACTGTCCCATAGACCTCGACTTTTATTTTTTCCACCACACTAGGGGAAATGCGTCCGGTGCGCAAAGTATTGATATCAGTTTTCAAAAACTCTATGGTCTTTTCAAACTGATTTTTGTTGGCCAAAATAAATTGATGCATATAGTTTATTTCTTTGGTGCTAAATAATAATTTGCTAAGTAAAAAAATTTGCTGTCATCAGAAAATACTGCCCAAGCTGGCTTACCGCTATTTGGCAGAGGTGTGATGTTCCAGTTCACCCCCGCGTCAAAGGTGCGATAAAATGCTCCAGTGCTGGCGTACAACACTTCGTTGGTATTGTCCGGATTGACTCCGACAGCGGTAATGGTTTCTTTTTTCTTGGGCGGAATCAATTTCAGCTGACGCCACATATCGCCAAATTTGAGACGATAAATACCAACTGTATTGACATAAATCAAGCCATCGCCAACACTTTTGTCAGCGCTGATGGCTAGATAACTTTTTGATCCACTAATCTTGCCAAATTCTTTGAAATTGCCCTCATCAGCGACTTCGGACTGATCAACCTGCGTGGTCATCAAGTCCACCCAATTACCCGGATTTTCCGCGCCGTCAGGACTGCGCCAAATACCGGCTGACTGGGTCACTACATAAATTATTTTACTATCAACATGATTCTGAATAATGATGTTGATAATATTATTATTGAAACGATAAATTGAATCCCAAGTGACACCGCCATCAAAACTGCGGATAAAATTTCCTTCACTAGTGCCAGCGTAAATTATTTTGGGATTGTCTTTACGAATGGCTAGAGCCGTCACTATGATTTTTGTGCGCGCTTCAAAATAAACAGCACCCCAAGTGCGTCCGCAATCCTTGCTCAGGTAAATATAATTATTGGCCGCGGCATAAATAGTGCATTTGTTGGTGGCTGGATCTGGACTGACCGCAATAGCATTGACCGAGCCCTTGTCCATCAAGGTCTGCAACCAGGCCTGACCGTAATTGTAAGTATAGTAGATGCCTTCATTTTGCGAACCAATGTACAAGGCCGCGCTGTCATTAGGATCCAAGGCATAGGATACTATCGAGGCCGTGTCTAGTGTCTTTACCTTGCCACCTGTGGCATAGACATCAGATACTTTTTGCCAATTCAAAGTGTTGGCTTGCACGGAAAAATCAGCTGTTCGAAAAACACCGCCCTGGTAAGCTACTGGCGTAGCTTTTTTCTTGGAAGAAGTGGTCGGAAGAATAGTACAACCCGAAACAAAGAAAGCCAAGATCAATAAACTAAATGCTTTAAAAATCGTTTTTTTGTTTTTCATAAATTCACCCCGTTAAATAAAATTTTAAATGATAATTTAAAATTTTAAATTAATTAAACTTATTAATAACTAACACAATAATATTTAATATACCTACTCAATTGATTTACGCCACGTTAATTAATTTATTTAACGGGGTAAATTTAAAAAAATATTTTCCCACAATAATTGCGGGTTAACATTGTTATTTAATTTTTGTTTATAATCCGTCAGACGAGTCAAGTTTTGCAGTAATTGCTCAGATGAATAACTAGAAGAAATATTATTTAGCTCACTCTTAAAAACCTGATTGACAATGGGCTTATCTAGTTTGATCCACAACAAATCGCGCATCATCACTTCCAAATAATCTATATACACCTTGGTATTTTGACCAAGATCTGAAACTCTGGCTTCGGGATTTTCTTTTTTCAAAAGAGCAAACCATTTTTCAATAATCTGCATTATATTGAAAGTATTGCTGGATAATAATTTGATAATAAAATTGCAATTTTTCTTCCAAGGATCTAAGTTTTCTTGCATCAATTGCAGGGCTAAGCCCGGTTTGCCAAAAGATAAGTTCATGATGGTCTGACGCTCACTCTCATCAAAATCAAACTTAGAAATCCACTCCTCCATTTCTTCTTTTTTCAAGGCCTGAAATTTGATGGGCTGACAACGAGAAATCACGGTAGCTGGCAACAAATTAATATTATCTGCTAACAAAATAATAATCGTATTAGCTGGCGGCTCTTCCAGGGTCTTGAGCAAGGCATTGGCGCCAAAAATATTTATTTTTTCCACATTGTAAATAATGGCTATTTTTTTGTTGCTATAAATGTTGGCCATCTGCAAACTATGCATAAACTCCCGAACATTTTCCACAGACAATTCTTGATCATCTTTACCTAAAGTATAAAGATCAAGATAGGAATTTTTGGCCACTAGACGACAATACTTACACTGTCCACAGGGTTTTTTATCAACACTGGTACAGAAAATACTGCTCGCAAAATAATTGGCAATCATTTTCTTGCCCAAACCCTTTGAACCATAAAACAAATAAGCATGAGCTAACTTCTCTTGCTCAATAGAATTTTGTAAAAACTGAATGGCTTGTTTATGACCAAAAATTGGCCAATGATATTTGTCCGACATTGATTAAAAAATACCATTTTTCAGGTAAAAAATCAACAGTGAGAAATAGTATTTTATTAGACTAATTATTGGTTTTTCTGTCTAGGGCAAAATTAACCATCTCGTCAGCCACTTTATTTTTCTCTCTGACAATGTGATGAAACTTGATGTGATCAAACTGCGCTAGTAAATTCCAGACCTTTACAAAAATTTTGGCTAGCTCTTGGTCTTTGACGCGATATTCTTGATTGAGCTGCTTGACCACCAACTCGCTGTCCAGATAACAATCTAAAAATTTAATTTTATGCTTGATAGCTAGATTGATACCGTGAAGCAAGGCCTGATATTCAGCTTGGTTGTTGGTGCTTGAGCCAATAGTAAGGCCAAAACGGTCAATTTCTTTTTCCTCCGCATAAAGCACACCGCCAATAGCGGCTGGTCCGGGATTGCCTCTTGAACCCCCATCAGTAAATAATTTTGCTTTATTGTCCATAATGTTTTTTATTGTCATTGCGAGTCGAGCTAAGCTCGACGAAACGATAGAATCTACCAGCATAAATTAAAACTGTGGATTCTATCGGCCATTCGCCCGTGCTCATGGCCTCCAGAATGACAAGTCTACTTTATTTTACACGAATATCTTTAATTTTTAATTGTATTTCACGATTGCCATTCCATTCGTTGATATTTATATTATAGACGATGTCAACATTGTGGCCAACTGCCAAATCAATATTTCCCAAACCAAAACCAATGCCTCCGATTTTTTTGTTATTTTGCGCTAATTCTAATTTCAAGTGCTTACCGTCAGAGCCAACTTTGCGCGCTTGGCTGACTAAAACATTTTCACTAACAAAATATGGCTCAGGATTGCCTTGGCCGTGCGGTTCAAATTTTTGCAACCAATCAACTAGTTCCCAATTTATTTGCTCTAAATCAATTTTCTTTTCAATTTCCAATTTGTTTTGAAAAAGCGAATCCTTTAATTGATCTTCAGCTAATTTTTTTAGATTTTTTATTAAAGTTTCATAATTTGCTTGAGTAGTAGTAAAGCCAGCAGCCTGTGGATGCCCGCCAAACCTCAACAACAAATCTTTGTTCTTGGTCAAGGCCTCAGTAATATTGAAGCCCTCCAAACTACGGGCTGAACCAACAATTTTTTCGCCTTGACCGCAAATCACCAAGCAAGGACGATTGTACTCCCTAAGCAGTTTGTTGGCGGCCAAGCTGATCAAGCCAGTTGACCAATCTGCTTTGTAAAAAACCAACAACTTGTCATCTTGATTGATGTCTAAGGTTTTGGCTTCACGAAAAATATTTTCGGTAATTTTTTGGCGTTCGCTATTATTATCATTTAGCTTGGCGGCCATACTAGCGGCCTTGGCTTCATCGGTCTCAATAAGCAGACAATAAGCTTGATTAGCGTGATCCATACGACCAGCTGTATTGATGCGCGGCGCTATGGCAAAAGCAATATTCGTAGCATTGATTTCTTTTGGCTCTAGTCCTGCAATTTTGAACATCATCTGCAAGCCGACGCGCCGCGTCTTCCGCAAAACAATGAGTCCGTGCTTGAGTAAGGTCCTGTTTTCTCCAATTATAGGCACCATATCAGCCACAGTAGAGATGGCCACCATATCCAACAGCCATTTTTCTTTGGATTCACTGTCTTTGAGCGCAAATTTATTACTGACATGCTTAAGTAACGCCTGCGCCAGCTTAAAAGACACGCCACCACCGCATAAAAATTTGAAAGGATAGGTCTCCCCAGGTGCTTGCGGATGAATGATAGCGTAGGCCTCTGGCAATTTTTCCTGAAAAGCATGATGATCAGTAACAATCACATCAATATTTTTGCTGTTGGCTAGTGCCACTTCTTCATTATTGCTAACGCCACAGTCGCAAGTAATTATTAATTTTGTGTTGTGGCTGGCAATTTCTTCCACTGCTACCACATTGAGCCCATAACCCTCTTTTTCGCGGTGCGGTAAATAAACTGCTACTTGGGCGCCCAAATCAGTAAGCACACTATTCAAGATAACCGCTGAACTCACTCCATCAGCATCATAATCAGCATAGACAGTAATTTGCTCACCTTGCTCAATGGCTTGGTAGATGCGCTGGCAGGCCTTGTCCATGTCTTTGAACAAAAATGGATCATGAATATCCTGACTATAATCAGGCAACAAAAATTCATCCACAGCTTCTTGGCTATGCAAATTGCGAGAAAACAAAAGTTGAGTCACTATTGGTGGCAATTCTGGAAACTTTTCTGTAAATTCTTGGGGAGCTTTTTCTTTTATCTGCCAAATATTGGGCATTTTAATAAAAATAAATAATCACACTACCTTTACTGTCATCCCGCACTCCCGCCAGAGGCGGGCGGGTGTTGCGGGATCCACCATTGATTAGCCGTGGGGCATAACACTGGTGGATTCCCGCTTTTCTCTCGACCCCGAGCTCGCCGTTCGAGGCCCTGAGGGCCCTCAGGCCCGAATGGGAGACCGAGGGGCGCGGGAATGACGATAAAAGATGTGATTATTGTAGCAATAATTGAAACACTTCCGCAAGCTCGCGCGATAGTGCGAGCTATTTTTAATAATTTCACACCTCGAAGTCCAGTCGTACGGGACGAAGTGGGGTAATTATTTTGGGAAATATTATTATTTTATCCTCTCCACTTTTATTTTAATAGGTTTGTCTGATTTTTTTACTGGCTCCTCCTCTTCCTCATTTTCATCCTCCTCGTCTTCATTTTCCTCATCATCGACTAACTCATCTTTTATTTTTACCTCTTCAGCTTCTTTGGCTAATTCCGGCTCCTCTTCTTCAGTGTCTTCTTCCCTGCCCGAGGCGGGTCCGCCTTTGGCGGATTCGTCTTTCTTTATACTTTCGACTTGCGACTTTTTACTACGGTCTTTATTTTGTAATTCCGCCAATAAAAAAAGCAAACCAAAAGCCAAAAGCAACAAGCCAACCAACACAAACCAAAAATACATATTACCAAAATTAAAAAATGATGTTTCTGGACTGGTGGTCAGCATGGTATTGTATTGCTCTTTCAACAAATCCAACTCTTGGTTGGCATTTTGTAGCTGACCTTCTGTCACCTGTAAATTTTCGTTGACTGTACTACTAACATTTTGCGCCAGTAAAATTACTGCTGTAAATATTGCCATGTTTTTGTTGCTATATTTTTCATTTCACCTTCTGGGGCAATCAAAACGCGACAGCCCTTTGGTAAATTTAAATTTTTTAAAACCAAACTGCGTATGACAGCGCTATTTGTTCCTACCACTCCCGTAAAAATAATGACTTGCGGTTTCTGGCTCAAGCCCAAATATGAAGACAAGTATCGCCTAATGTCATAAACATAGACCGCCAATGCTTGCTTAGCTAATTTTTTTTGAGTACTAGTATATTTAAAACTAGATTTGTAGCCACTGACTTTGTAGCCCGCGGCCAAAAGCACTTCCCGCAAATCAGCGCTACCACTCAAGCCCAAAAGCCCTGACTCTTGATTGATCAACTTGTCAATCTGCTCAATAGTCATTTTTTGCTCTTGCGCTAGATACAAGGCCACAGCCGCTGGCAAATCACCGCTTCTGGTGGCCATGGTCAAGCCCTCATTGGGTGAAAAACCCATAGTAGTGTCTTTGACCTTGCCTCTTTCCAACCAAGCAATGCTTGACCCCGAACCCAAATGAATAGTGATGGCTGATAATTTAGGCAAACTTATATTCAATTTTTTGGTGGCCCACAGACAAGCCATCTCATGACTCAAACCATGAAAGCCGTATTTTCTGATACCAAACTTTTCATAGTATTTAATTGGTAAAGAATACAGATAGGCCTCGGGCTCTAAATTTGCAAACCAAGCTGTGTCAAAACTAGCAATTATTTTCACTTTAGGCCAAGTGGCCTGCACCAACCTGACCAGCTCCAAACTTTGCTCGTTGTGTAGTGGCGCCAAGTGATTGTACTGGCTGATTTTTTGTAAAATATTTTTATCAAGCTTACAACTTTTTTTGAACTCATCTCCGCCATGAACCACTCGCAAACCGACAGCTTGAATATCCAGCTTGGCCAACATTTCATGAATAGCTTGCCAAGCGCTTTTTAAATTATACTTTTCCGAATAATTAACTTGATTTTTTTTATTATTTTTGTAATAAACCAAAATTGACTTGGCATTGTAAGCAGAATATGACCCTTCCAAGATTATTTTTCCTAAAACTTTTTTGTCATACTCAAAAACAGCAAATTTCAAACTACTGGAACCGTTGTTCAAAATGAGTAAATTTTTTTTCTCATTTTTCATAAATATATACTTTTTGCTTATTAACCAAACCCACCGCATTGGCCTCATCGGTATCAAGATGAATATGAGTTTTGAAATTTCCGACTCTGACTATCACATTATCTAAAATAGCTGATCGTTCTCCCCTGATCATAATGGCTATTTTTTTATTATTTTTGTATTTCCAAGCTTTGGCCTGCTCTTTGGAAATATGCAAATGACGCATAGCCACAATGGCCGAAGCTATCACCCGGCCGTGCGAACCCTGCAAAGTGACTTGGCTAGATTTGCGTACTTGTCCAGAAACTTGGACAACTGGCTTGATGCCCAAAAAATAGCAATCAGTCATTGACAACTCTACTTGAGTTTTGCGTCGCACTGGGCCCACAATCCTTACTTTGGGAAAATAATCACGCGTCCCTTTGACCACCAAGGTTTCTTTGGCCGCAAACTCATTGGGCTGGGACAAGTCCTTGAATTTGGCTAACTTAAAATTCTTGCCAAATAATTTTTCCAAATCTTTTTGACTCAAGTGAATATGTCGCGCTGATACTTCGACTATTACTGTTTTCATAAATATTTTTATCTGTCATTCTGGAGGCCGTGAGCGTAAGCGAATGGCCGATAGAATCCACAGTTTTAATTTATACTTGTAGACTCTATCGCTTCGTCGAGCTAAGCTCGACTACGCTCCAGAGTGACAAAAATCATAATTTATACTTCTTCAAATCATTGGCACACAACAAGCCGGTCTGCGCGCCTATTTTTGATACTACAGCCGCGCTATTATATGTACCCAAAGCCAAGCCCTTTTTTATATCTCTATATTTTATTAAGCCAGTCACAAAACCCGCGCCAAAAGAATCTCCAGCTCCAGTAGTGTTTAGGGCTTTTACTTTTTTGACTGGACGAAAATGTAATTCCTGACCATCAAAAGCATAAGAGCCCTTTTGGCCATCGGTAATTACCGTAATTTTCTGACCAAATTTATGTAAATTCTTAATCAAATCACGAATATTATTTTTTACTTGGTGTTTGGCCAATATTTCCAAGGCCTCATCACGATTGACAACCAAAACATGGGTCTTTGATAAATAATCTTTCAGCTTGTTAGCCGGCAATTGCAACTGATAAGCTCCGGGGTTCCAAGCTAGTTTGATTTTCTTTCTAGCAACATGATGAAATAAAGTATCTAGCTGTTTAATATAATTTTTTGGTAAAGAAGTCAAATAAATCCAAGATGTGTTAATTTTATTTACTTTATCCTGATTCAAATCAAGATAATCATTGGCTCCTCGATAAGCAAAAATAACATGTTCGTTGTCTTGACCGACATTAGCCACAAAAGACAGACCGGTTTTGTGTTTATGATCAAATTGGATCAATTTGGTGCTGACTTTTTTTGCCCTAATGTTAGCCAAAATATCCTTGCCCAAAAAATCCAAACCCAGACGACAGACAATTTGCGTCTTCAAGCCAAGGTTGGCAAATGACGCAGCCACATTGGCTCCACTGCCACCATTGACTAGATATACTTTGTCGCTATAAATCTTAGCGCCGTATTCAAAGGCGGCTAATTTTTGCCTCAACAAATCTTGCCTATTATCAATAAATAAAACATTGTCGGCGTAAAACATAATATCATACACCGCGCTACCAATGGCTGTGATGTGATTGCCTAACATATTTATTTTTATTTTGTTTATGAATATATTATACCACGAAAACAAACTTGATATCTAATTCAAATACTGCTTAATATAATACCCAGCCACTCCCCTAGCCACGCCGACATTAAGTGATTCTTTGCTTATTTGTCGTCATGATAAACTTCTTCTTTTTTTTCTTTCATGAAACCCAGCCAATCCTCAAAAGCCAAAACTATCATCTTAAATGGCGCCTCAATAATAAAGTCCATCACAAAAGCAAAAATATTTATCTTGCGGAATTTGGTAGATAGCCAGCGACCAACAGCCACAATGGGCAAAGAGAAAAAATTCATCAAAAACGATAAGGCGTCTTCTTTGTTATCAATCACTTTGAGCTCTTTGGCGGTATTGCGAATACGAACAGCGAAAAAGCTAACGGCTGTCAAGAAGAATAAAAATATAGCGCCACTGATTATATTAAAATTTAACTTATGCAGGACATAAATAATGCCACCAAAGACAGCCAAGTACAACAAGGTGTACATAAAATTATAAAATATCTGGTAGCTCAAAGATTGTTTATATTTTGACTTGAGCTGACACAAAATTGACTGCTCTGATTTGCCGTAAACCAAGTCCTTCAAGTTGGCCAAAATTTTATCCGTATTGTTGGTGCTAGGCACAGAAAAAGATAAGGTGACTAGAAACATCAACAATGGCGGAAACACCACATTGATTCCCAAATTCAAAAAATTAATATGCCCCAAAATGTATCTTTCATAAGGAAGCTCTAAAGCAAAAGCCAACAGCACTTTGGTAATAAAAATATAAATAATGGCTCGCATAGAACTCTTGCTGAGCTTACTGCGAATGGACTTATAGCGCTCAATAATGAGCTTCCTGGCCTCCACTTCCAACTCCTCTGGCTGGACCAACAAATCCTCTATCTTGGCCTCGTGACGCAATATTAACTCATACAAAACCTGAAAGGTCACTACTGGCTCTTTGATAGCTTGTGATATCTTGCGTTGATAAGGATGGCGCAAATGACGCTGAATAGTGCGATATATAGGACCAATATTAGTGGCTATTTCCGTAATTAATTTCTGATCAGCGTGCAACCACTCTGAATAATATAAATTCAATAAATGATAAGAAATTATTATCACATCCGATTTGACTAATGATTTGTGGATGGTGATATAAAGTTGAATATTTTTTTCTCTGATACTCAAATCATCACCTTTTAGCTTGACTCGCGGTTTGGTCACTTCATACATGGCTTCAATCACCGCGTCAGCAATATCTTCTGGCGTCAGGATAATATCTATTTCACAGGCCTCAATACCAATCAGCCAATCAAAATAATCCTGCAAATTCTTTTGCTCCAATTTGTCGTTTTCATAATGCTCGTTAAGCTGGGCAAACAAATCATTGTACTTGGCAATGACTTGCTCTACTTCCTGAACCTTTGATTCAGGTATACCATTGTTGGGTATGTATTGACCTCTGATCAAATCTTCAATCAAATTTCTGGCAATCTGCGGTTTCAAAATTTCCAAAATAAAACGGCGCTTTAGATTGCGCTCAATAGCATAACGCCTCAACAAATGAACTTCTTTGAAATCAACGCTGTTTCTCAGTTTTTCATAAAGCGAAGACAAGTGGCTAGCCATCTCTTCGACCGAAATGACGTTCTTGTTCTCATCTTGGGCAAAGGCCTCGCGCTGACGATAAATACGCTCAACTCTTTTAAAAAGAAGCACTATTTCTGATGATATTTTCATATAATAAATTCTGCTATAAAAATACCATAAATTGGCTTTTTGTTCAATAATAGTTTATAATATTTTCATAAATATATTTCTATGTTGTTGAATATTATCATCGCCTCTTTGGCTATTAGCTTACTTTCGTTTTCTGGCCTAAGTATTTTTACAAAAAATAAGTATAGCCACAGAATAATGGACGCGGCTATTGCACTGGCTGCTGGTGTACTTTTGAGCAATGTCTTTTTGCACATGTTGCCAGAAATAATGGAAATGCAACTTAGCAGTGGCTATGAGCCACGACTAATTTCCTTATGGATATTGGGGGCTATCGTATTTTTATTTTTAACCGAGCAATACCTACATTGGCATCATTGTCATCGCCATAAATGCGAAGAAGAAGGACATACGCACACCAACCCAGCTGGTGTCAATATTTTAATTGGCGATGGGCTTCATAATTTTGTAGATGGCATAGTAATTGCCGCTAGTTTTGCGGTCAGCGCTTCTACTGGCTGGCTAGCAACCCTAGCCATAGCTTTGCATGAAATACCCCAAGAAGTTGGTGATTTTAGCTTATTATTACACTCGGGTTTTACAAAAGCCAAAGCTCTATTTTGGAATTTTATTTCCGGTCTAGTGGCTATCTTAGGCGCAGTACTTACTTATTATTACTCCCAAGCCGCTGAAAACGAAATTATCCTCGTATCATTAGCGGCCGGCAGTTTCCTATATATTGCTTTATCTGACATCATGCCTCACCTACAAGAACAAAAAAGAATTAACCAATTTAACCAAGTGTTGTGGTTTACTTTAGGTCTAATTTTAATGCTTATAATCAATACTTTTTTTAATTTTGAAGTTTAAATTAATCTCCCAACTCGTCAGGTTGATTTGACAAAATTTATAATACGTGCTATAGTCATTTTGTTAACAATTTAATACACTTTTGAAGCAAGGAATGATCATCTGTATTTGGACGCTTGGATGATCAGGAGCTAGTAGCGTAACCGGCAACAATTTTTGGTTACGCTTCCCTATTTGGAAGTGTTTTTTGTTGAAAGTACCTTTAAAAACCACACAATCAATCGATGAGGCAAGGAATGATCGTCTGTATTTGGACGCTTTGTCCGACCAAGCTTGACTTGAGTCGAGACGCGGATGATCAGGAGCTAGTAGCGTAACCGGCAATTTTTTTGGTTATTAGCTAAACACCTCATTCGGGTGTTTTTTTGTTATCTGGCAACCACAGGAGGAAAAGACATGTCACGCATCTTCATTTTTGACAAAAACTACAGCACCATCAAAGCTCTGCAACATGTCTTGGAATGCCAAGGCCGAGGGCACGAAGTGTTCGCCAATGTTGTCCTACCCAAGAACAGTGGCACTCCCAAGGTGATCACCAACCCAATCGATATGCTCGGCCTGCTGGCTGGTCTTAAGCCATTCCCCGATGTGATCATTGTCGAAACCGAAGAAGTCGATGGTGGCTGGCTCTGTGGACTGGTCTACGACATGGAAATGTCCAATAAGTGCTCAGTCATCCTGACTGGACACCAGCGCAGCGACAAAGTGCGTCGGCTAGAACAGCTCTATCAAGTGCAGTTCTGGCCCAAACCCTTTAACCTCGGACGTTTCGTGGAATACATCGAAACATTCTTCGCTGTCTCCTGTTGATCGCAGAGTAATTGCTCGAAGCATCAAATACCTGATCTAAACAAGGAAGTGTCTTATGGGTCTGATCAGCGTCCTCATCCTCATGTCAGCCAAATTCGAGTGGTGAATTATTCACCTCAACCAAGGAAAGGGGGTGATAATTATGCATGGCATAGAACTTTCCGTAGTGGTTGCAGCCATCATCGATCTCTTCTGGTGGCTACGCAAGTAAGCAACCGTGAGCTGAACCTCATTCCTTAAAGCGTCAATTCTGATGCTTGCGTCTTGGGCCTACCTACAGATAGCCACACTATCTGATCATGGCAGGCCCTTCTCTATACTTATTAAAATTGATCGTGTTATATTAAAAATATATAGAATATTTACAAAATAAACAAAGTGAGGCAATGACAAATAAAAACGACCCCGGCCATCAACACTTTATAGTGTCTGTTACCGGGGTCTAGTGACTCATCTTCTTGCTTACTAGTAGCGGTAGAGGATGACCTGAACGGGTTCGGCCACATAGTTGGTCAAAATTTCCTCTGCTCCTTGCTTCACAGTGTCAAAGTTACCCTTGATCACGGCGATCAGACCTTTTTCAAGAAAGACCAACTCATCACGCCAGTCGCTATTAGGGTACTTGATAAACAGCTGACTGATA
>CALMZN010000028.1 GCA_937870675.1 uncultured bacterium | reverse complement strand
AGTATCTGTAATCTTAATACCACGGTAATTACTGTCATAACCAGATAAAGAAATAAGTGGGCCAGAAGAATCATTATATAAATGAAGCTTAGTAGTTGGATCGTTTTTGCCTATACCGACATTGCCACTACCCGTGGTGGTCGTATAATATAATGCCTCATTACCAATGCCCAAAGAACTGTTTATTTTCCAATCAAGAGATCCTGTGTCACTACTGGAATCAGGCCAGGCGATCTTACAATCATTATTAATACATACTTCCGTAAAACTAGCTTTGGCGCCACTATTCAGATTCTTATTGTTTAAGTCCAGATTAGCCGTCACTGGATTAAAAACAAATTTGGTGTCTGAGATAGTGCTGGGCGGATTGGCAGATGGATTGGACCAGACGGCTAGGGCTTGATTTTTAATCACCAAAATACTCAACAAAGAAACTATTATTACCAAAATTGCTAAACTCCAAATTGATTTGTTTTTCATATTTTTTTGTTTATTATTAATATATTTTATATTTTTTTAGCTCCTATACCCCGTTGAATCCCGCCACTTTATTATTTTTAGAATAAAAAACCAACCTTAATTATTATAATAAAAAACTAATTTAAAAAGAGCTTTTTTTGGCGGGAATCCCATTGCAATGGGATTATTCCACGGGGTTAATTATAACATATTTACAAAGCCAATACTAGATTTGTGGATAACGATAAAAACAAAACTCTTATTTGCCAAAATAGCTATTATTTTATACAATAAAGGGTAGTATTATAAATAATAAAATCTAATTTTTAAAATAAACTCTTATGTCAACTATCACAATTATTATCTTGGTTGTTGTCGCGGTCTTGATACTTTGGGCTATCGGCATTTACAACAGTTTGGTCACTCTCAAAAACCGAGTCAAAGAAGCTTGGTCAGATATTGATGTCCAGCTCAAACGACGCTATGACTTGATCCCCAACTTGATTGAAACAGTAAAGGGCTACATGAAGCATGAGGCCGGAGTTTTTGTCAAAGTGACTGAAGCCAGATCGGCTGCTATGCAAGCCAAAGGCACAGCCGACAAAGCCAAAGCCGAAAATGCTCTATCTGAATCACTAAAAAGTTTGTTTGCCGTAGCTGAGGGCTACCCAGAGCTCAAGGCCTCGCAAAACTTTTTGCAACTGCAAGACGAAATTTCTGACACGGAAAACAAAATTCAGGCCTCTCGCCGTTTCTACAATGGACAGGTGCGCGACTTCAACACCAAGATTCAGGTCTTCCCCAACAATATTTTTGCCAACTTGATGCACTTTGTGGCTTTTGAATTTTTTGAAATAGAAAATAAAGAAGAAAAAGAAAACGTCAAAGTTCAGTTTTAATTTAAAAAAATCGCCTACCAATTGTCATTCTGGAGCGAACCCAGCTGCTCGCGAGCGGCTGGGGAGCGATAGAATCCACAGCTTGATTAAAACCCGTAGATTCTATCGGTCGCTCCGCTCCCTCCAGAATGACGACGAAACAGGCGGTTTTTTCTTTACTTAAAAATATATTCAAATCATTGACACCAAGCATCAATAATGTTATATTATTCTAACTATAATCTAAAAAAATTATGTATAAGCAAATCGCTAGCAACAAACGAAAAAGCTACTTACTAATGTTTTTATTTTTCGTGGTTTTGGTGGGCATATCTTGGGTCTATTCACAATACTTTGGCACGGACTCTAGCTATAGTATGATTATTTTTGCTGTAATATTGGCTACGAGCATGAATCTGGTCAGCTTTTATGCTGGGGACTCTATTGCCCTAAATATTGCCGGCGCCAAACAGCTCAACAAAGAAAAAAATCCTTATGTCTATAGAATAGTAGAAAATATCAGCATCACGGCTGGACTGCCTCTGCCCAAAATATATATTATCTCTGACCCCGCTATGAATGCTTTTGCCACTGGACGCGACCCCAAACATGCCTCTATTGCCCTAACCACTGGCCTTATCGAGGGCTTGGAAAACGAAGAGTTGGAAGGCGTTATTGCCCATGAGCTTTCACATGTCAAAAATTATGACATCCGACTGATGATGATAGTAATAGTTTGCGTCGGTGTCATTGCCTTGCTAGCCGACTGGATGACTCGCAGTTTTTTCTGGCGCAACAGGGACAGCAATGAACGCGGAAATAACGGAGTTTTCTTAATTATTGGCTTGGTCTTGGCTATATTGTCGCCAATTTTCGCCAAACTCATCCAACTAGCTATTTCTCGCAAGCGTGAATTTCTGGCTGATGCTTCGGGCGCGCTTTTGACCCGCTACCCAGAGGGCTTAGCGCGCGCTTTGGAGAAAATATCCAGTCAAAAAAAAGCCCTGCGCCGAGCAAACAAGGCCACAGCTCATCTCTATATTGCTAATCCTTTTGGCAGTGAAAAAATGGCTAATTTGTTTTCCACGCATCCGCCGGTGGCAGCGCGTCTAGCGGCCTTAAGATCAATGTAAAACTATGAGTATTCAGCCACAAAATATTTTGAATAAATTCACCTACCACTTTAAGCGTGTTTTGATTAACGCGCAGAATTTGGCTCTAGCCAAAAAAAACACGGAAATAGAGCCGGAAGATTTACTAGTTTCGCTATTTACCACCAAAGGGGCTTTGGGCTCTGATATTTTGCTAAAACATAATGTCAAAATTGATTTGGGCGACCCCAACAATAGTATTGATTTTGAAATTGTAACCACTATGGAACCTAAGTATCTACCACAACCCTCTACCCTAGCCCAGCGAGTCATTGAACGAGCAGTTGTTACGGCTTACAAATTTCAACACAAATATGTGGGCACTGAACACTTGCTATACGGCTTTATGGATACGACTGACGAAAATATTGCTGTTATTTTACAAAAAGCCAACATCAATTCCCAAAATTTGAAACAGCACTTGAATATGGTGCTAAAAAGCAACAACAAATTCAATGACTTGAGCGCCGAAGAAAATACTGTCAAGGACTTGGACGCTCTCTTTGATGAAAATCCAACCGAGCCAAACCCACTGGATATCTACACTATCAATCTCACCAGCGCCGAGGTGCAAAAAGACATAGACCCAGTCATCGGTCGCCAAAAAGAATTGGACCGCTTGATTGAAATCCTATCACGACGCACAAAAAACAATCCCGTGCTTTTGGGTGACGCGGGAGTAGGCAAAACCGCCATCATTGAGGGCTTAGCCAAAAGAATTTTGGAAGGTCAGGTGCCTGATGTTTTGCTAAACAAAACTATTTTGAATCTTGATCTATCCGCTCTGATTGCTGGCACTATGTATCGGGGTGAATTTGAAAATCGCCTCAAACAAGTCATCAATGAAATAAAAAACAACCCCAATATAATTATTTTTATTGACGAACTGCACACTATCATGGGCGCCGGAGCGACTGCCGGCTCACTGGACGCGGCCAATATCTTGAAACCGGCTCTGGCCCGTGGTTATCTGCGCTGTATTGGCGCCACTACTTTTGAAGAATACAAAAAACACATTGAAACTGACCGCGCTCTGGAAAGACGCTTTCAATCTGTGGTCATCAATGAATCCAGTGAAAAAGAAACTTTGGAAATCCTCAAGGGCTTGAAAAAAAATTATGAAAAATTCCACCAAGTCAATATCAAAGACGAGGCATTAGAAGCGGCTGTGGTTTTGAGCAAGCGATTTTTACCAGACAAAAAACTGCCCGACAAAGCCATTGATTTGATTGATGAGGCCTCGGCTCGACTCAAAGTCCGTCAGACCAAGCGCAGTTTGGCTAAGGAAATCAGAAAGCTAGAAGAACAAGCGCAAAATTGCCAAAATAACAAACATCAAGCTATCTTAGCCGAAGATTATTTGGACGCTTTAAAATATCGCGATGAAGAGGAAGTAATACTAACCCAACTAATCGGTCTCCAAGCTCAAGAAGACAAGCAAAAGCAATCCACGCTTGGCGAAATTACCAGCCAAGACATTGCCGAAATAATTTCAGAAATGAGCCAAGTGCCCGTAGGCGATCTAACAGCTACTGATCAGCAAAACCTCATCCAATTGGAAGAAAAAATCGGCCGTTATGTTTTTGGCCAAGAAAAAGCTTTGCAAACCATTGCCCAAACTATCCGCCAAGCCAAAGCGGGCCTGACTGACAAAAATAAGCCCTTGGCTTCATTTATGTTTTTGGGACCATCAGGAGTCGGCAAAACCGAAACCGCCAAACAGCTAGCCAACTTTGTTTTTGGTGGCAAGCATAATTTACTGCGCATTGACATGTCAGAATTTTCGGAAAGCTTCAATATTTCCAAATTGATCGGCTCTCCGGCTGGCTATGTGGGCTATCGCGAAGGCAACAAATTAACTGACACCATAAAAAACAAACCCTACACTTTGATATTATTTGATGAAATTGAAAAAGCCCATGCTGATATTTTTAATTTGCTATTACCGATTTTAGAAGAAGGCGAATTAACTGATGCCACTGGCCGAACTATAAATTTCCGCAACTGCGTCATTATTATGACTTCCAACATCGGCCTGCCAGAATTCAATCGCGAAGCAATGATGGGTTTTGATCTTGGCAGTGAAAACAATAGCCAATTCAAGCAGGTGTCCAGCAAAGTATTGAGCAGTTTGAGTAAGCACTTTCCC
>CALMZN010000027.1 GCA_937870675.1 uncultured bacterium | reverse complement strand
TGAAAAATTTAATAATTAGTTTTTTTATATTTAAATATGTTTAAGCGTATAGTCAGGCCAGATGGCAGTGTTTTGCTTTTGGTGCCCAAAAAAGAAACTCAAGCTATTACTTTTGAGGTGATATACAAAGTTGGCAGTCGCCAAGAGAATTTGCAGAACAATGGTGTTTCACATTTTGTGGAGCACTTGATGTTCAAAGGCACGCAAAAAAGACCCAATACTATAGATATCTCCAAAGAGCTGGATGGCATTGGCGCCGAATACAATGCTTTTACCAGTAAAGAGCACACGGGCTACTACATCACGGCTGATGCTAGTCATTTGCCACTGGCTATGGATATGCTGTCCGATATGCTTTACAACTCCAAATTTGACGCTCAAGAAATGGATCGGGAGCGTGGAGTGATAGTCGAAGAAATAAACATGTATGAAGACAATCCTTCTTTTTATGTGGAGGAAATATTTGAAGAATTACTTTTCCAAGGATCGACTCTAGGCAAGCCAATCGCTGGTCCGCGCGAAGTGATAAAAAAGATTAGTCGCCAAAGCTTGTATCAATATTATAAAAAAAATTATTACAATGGCAATGCGGTGATTGGCGTGGCTGGCAATTTTTCAGAAGCCAAAATGCAAACCCTGCTGAAAAAGTATTTTCCAGTAGCCAAAAAACAAGCGCGCAACAAAATAAAAAAAGTAGCTCGTTTTGCCCAGAATCAACCGCGCATCAAGCTGATCAATCGCAATCTAGAGCAAGTACAGTTGATTGTTGGCTTCCGGACTATGCCCAGTACTGACAAGCGATTTATAGCTTTGCAGATTTTGGGAAATATTTTGGGTGGCACGATGAGCTCTCGTTTATTTTTGCAGATTAGAGAGCGCATGGGCTTGTGTTATTTTATCAAGGCAGAAGTAAATGGCTATGAAGACGCTAGCTCCTTTGCCGTGCACTCCGGATTGAACAAGGACAAGATATATGAGGCCTTGTCGGCTATCAAGGAAGAGCTGGATCGCATCAAGAGAGATGGTGTTAGTCAGGATGAGTTGCAAAAAGCCAAGGACAATATTCGCGGTCGATTGATTTTGCGACTGGAAAGTCCGACTAGCTATCTCAATTTTTTGGCGGCTCAAGAGTTGTTGAATAAAAAAATAAAAGATAGGCAGATGACCTTGGATAAATTGGACAAAATCACAATCAACCAGATAAATCTTTTGGCCAAAGAGGTGATAGATTGGCAAAAAAGTAATTTAGCGATTATTGGTCCTTTTGAATCGACTAATAAATTTT
Source organism: uncultured bacterium (assembly GCA_937870675.1). Taxonomy (GTDB): domain Bacteria; phylum Patescibacteriota; class Patescibacteriia; order UBA1558; family GWA2-36-10; genus CALMZN01. The sequence goes on along the minus strand of CALMZN010000027.1, from coordinate 4,898 downwards.
TGAAAATATTAAATAAAAATTAATTTATTTAACAGAGTAAAAATAAAAGTATGACAAAACAAAACATGACGATTTCCAATGGCACAATCTGGCGCGTTATTTTAATTTTGGCGCTGGTGGCTGTGGTGATCATGATTAGGGATGTCTTGGCGCTATTTGTAGTGGCGGTAGTATTGGCTTCGGCTTTTGATCCTTGGGTTGATGGGCTACATAAGATAAAGATTCCTCGCGGTTTGAGTATTGCGGTAATTTTTTTAATTTTTTTGTCAGTCATCACGCTAGTGGTTATTTTGTTGTCTGGGCCCATAGCTGACCAGATCATGGACATCTCTCGATCTTTTCCGCAAATTTATACCAAGATAAACACAGTGCTAGCTAGTTTGCATCGTCTAGAAGGTATAAACCCCAGTAGCGCTCAAAGTACTAGTGGCATTTCTCTGTCACAGTTGGCTCAAAGTTTGTCGCAAATCGGTTCGGGTATTTTCAATGTCGTGACTTCAGTTTTTGGTGGTATTTTTAGCTTTTTTATGGTCTTGGTGATTACTTTTTATTTGACTATAGAAGAAAATGGTTTCAAAAGATTTATTCGTCATTTATTTCCAGTGGAAAAAAAGGAGCAGGTAAATTATTTAGTGGAAGGCATGCAAAAACGCTTGGGTATGTGGTTTAGGGGGCAGATGATTTTGTCGGTAATTATTTTTTTGGCGGTTTATATTGGCTTGTTGTTACTGCATGTCAAATATGCTTTGTTGTTGGCGGTCTTGGCTGGCTTGCTGGAGATTGTGCCAATTTTAGGACCGTGGATATCAGCTATTATTGCTATATTTTTTGCTTGGGGTGATAGTTTCAACAAGGCTCTATATACTGGTATTTTATACTTAGCTATTCAGCAATTAGAAAATCACGTGATTGTGCCCAAAGTCATGGGCAAAAGCACTGGGCTCAATCCCATAGTGGTAATCTTAGCAATTTTGACTGGTGGTCGTTTGGCCGGGATTATTGGCGCTCTGCTAGCCGTACCGATTGCCACGGCTATTTCGGTCTACTTTGAGTACGCTATGGCTAAAAGAAAATAAGTTCAATGAGTAATTTATATATTGTTGCTACACCGATTGGAAACTTAGAGGATATCACTCTGCGCGCTTTGGATATTTTGCGCACAGTAGCTGTGATCGTTGCCGAAGACAAGCGGGTGACTATTCGGTTGTTAAACAAATACCAGATTGAAAAAAAATTATTGGTCTGGCAACAGCACAGTGCAAACATTGATTGGCAGAGGATAAAAAAAGCATTACTTTCAGGCAATGATGTGGCTTATGTCAGTGATGCTGGCACACCAGGCATATCAGATCCAGGTGGACAGCTGATCAAAAAAGTATTAGCCGAATTGCCAGAAGTAAAAATCATACCTGTTCCTGGGCCATCATCTTTGTCGGCTATTATCAGCGTGGCTGGCATACAGCTTGATCGTTTTATTTTTTTGGGATTTTTACCGCACAAAAAAGGACGTCAGACCTTGATTGAAATGATAAAAAAAGAAACTGTGCCCGTGATATTTTTTGAATCAGTGCATCGTATTGTCAAAGCGCTGGAACAGTTGGTGGACAGTCCCAAAGAGTTGATTGTCGGTCGAGAATTAAGCAAACAATTTGAGACAATTTATCGTGGCACCGCAGTTGAGATTTTGGATGTTTTTAATAAAGACAAAACAAAAATAAAAGGTGAGTTTGTGGTGGTTGTAGATAAAGCATAATTTTTTTAAATAAATAATATGGTGACTAAAAAACAGTTAGGAACAATTACAATTTTAATTGAAGATCGTCAAACGCACGCTCAAGATGTACAGCAAATGTTGACTGATGCCGGACATTTGATCATGTCTCGTTTGGGTGTCAATGTCCAGCCGGCTTGCGTTGAGCATTGTACTGGTCTGATTGTCGTGGTCATGACCGCGACTACCAAACAGATCAATGACTTAGCCAAAAAGCTAAATAAGCTATATGGCATCGTGGCTAAGGCCAGTATTGTGACTAAATAATTATTAAACAGAGTAAATAAAAAAACTATGAGTTTATTTGATGTAATTTTAGTGATCATCTTGTTTGTCTTTGTGTGGCAGGGCTTTCGCTCTGGCTTGGTCGGCGCTATTGGCGGATTTATCGGTGTTATTTTGGGTATTTGGTTTGGCTCGCATTATATGAACCAAGTTGGCACTTGGATAATGCAGGCCATCAACATTGACAACCAGGCCTTAGCCAATATTTTGGCCTTTGTAGTAATTTTTGTGGTCATTAATATTATTATTGGCTTGGTAGTCAAGATAATAAATTTGATTTTTCACTTTATACCCTTTATTGATCTGATCAACAAAATGCTCGGCGCCGTCGTTGGTTTGCTGGGTGGTGTTTTGGCTATCAGCGCTTTGGTGTATCTTTTGGCTAGATTTCCAATCAGTGAATCTATTACCCAGTCCTTTCAAAATTCTCTTATTTCGGCTTGGGTCAATAGTATTTCCGTTGTCATTGAACCCTTTATTCCCGAAGCTATAAAAAATATTAGCTCATTAATGTAATGTTGGTTGATTCGCATGCTCATTTGAATTTTCAGGCCTTCAATGAAGACCGAAGTCAAGTCATTGCCCGCTGTAAAAACGCGGGCCTGCTTGTCGTTAATGTTGGCGCGGCCAAGGCCACGAGTCAGCAGGCCATAGACATTGCTGATGGTCAGAATTTTTATGCCTCCTTGGGCTTACACCCCATTCATGTTTTTGATGAAGAGTTTGAAATAAATAATTACCAAAAATTAATTGATGATAATAGAGGGAAAGTAGTAGCCATGGGTGAAACTGGTTTTGATTATTTTCATCTGGATATGAGTTTTGCCAAAGGTGCCAAGTCGGTTGCGGAAATAAAAGATAAACAAAAAAAAGTTTTTTTACAGCACTTGGAATTAGCCAAGAAAAATAATTTAGCCGTGATAGTGCATGGCCGAAATGGTAAAGATGAACCGGATGCTTATCAAGATATTTATGATTTATTAAAAACCTTTGCTTATACTCGGGGAGTGGTGCACTGTTTTGGTGGCAATTTGAGTGAGGCCAAGCAGTTAGTTGATTTGGGGTTTTATATTGGTATTACTGGTATTATTACCTTTGACAAAACTGGCGTTTTGGAGGAGATTGTAAGGGAAGTGCCATTGGAGCATATTTTGATTGAAACTGATGCGCCATATTTGGCGCCAGAGCCATACCGTGGCAAAAGAAATGAGCCGATTTATGTCAAATATGTGGCTGAAAAAATAGCCCAAATAAAAGAAAAATCAGTAGAAGATATTATTGAAATAACAGGTGATAATGCTAGAGGTTTGTTTAACTTAAGTTGACCCTAAGTTTAACTTATGTTATACTTGGAATATAAAAATTAATAGATAAAAATATGGGTATTATTGGGCTTAAAGAATTGCGTCAAAACATGGGTAGTTATATTAACCGCGTCAAACGAGGAAATTCTTTTGTGGTTATGAAAAAATCCCAAGTAATTTTTAAGATAGTACCCTTTGATCAAGAGGAGTCATGGGAAACAGTGATTGATTTTACTAAACTCAAAAAAGGTGGGGTTGATATACAGGATTTATTGGCCAGACTATAATTTATGGATAAAATTGACAAGGCCTTAAGGAAGCTTTTACCAGCCGAAAGAAAAGAGATCAAAAATATTATTTTGCTTATAAATACTGGTAAATATTCTCAGTTAGATTTGAAAAAATTGAAGGGATATGATGATATTTTTCGCGTTCGGCATAGACGATGGCGAATTATTTTTAAGATAGACAGAGAAAATATAAAAATTTTAAGTTTAGAAAAAAGAAACGATAATACATATAAATTTTAATTTATGCAAACAACTTTACTCATAATTTTAATCATCGGTTTGGTAGTAGTAATATATTTATTACTACAAAACAAAAAACCCAGCGATAATAAGTCATTACTGCTTTTGCAATCGCAGATTTCTGATTTGACTAAACAATTAGGCGAGAAGATTGATTCCACTACTCACCAGTCAGCCAAAATGTTGCAGGATCAGTTTATGGAGACCTCCAGAATCTCTAAAGACATGACGGAAAAGCTTTTGAAACTAGAGGAGACCAATAAACAAGTAGTTGGTTTTACCGATCAATTGCAGAATTTAGAAAAAGTTTTGACCAATTCCAAAAATAGAGGATCACTAGGTGAGGCCAGCTTGGAATTGATTTTGAGCAATATCTTGCCACCCCAGAGCTACCAGATGCAGTATCGCTTCAAAAACAACGAAGCCGTGGACGCGGTAGTGAAAATCAAAGACAAAGTTTTGCCAGTGGATGCCAAATTTTCTTTGGAAAATTATCGGCGTATCATCAATGAAACAAATAAAGAAAAGAAAGAGTTGCTAGAAAAAGAGTTTAAAAATGATTTGAAAAAGCGCATTGATGAGACCGCTAAATATATCAGGCCCCAAGAAAAAACCTTGGATTTTGCTTTTATGTATATTCCGGCCGAAGGTATTTATTATGATTTGCTTATCAATGAAGTCGGAGCTGTCAAAGTTAATACGCGTAATTTGATTGATTATGCTTTTAATGAAAAAAAAGTAATTATGAATGCTGGAAAATACTGTTGATGGCTTTTCTTCAGTAACTTACCAATAAATGAGTGCATAAAATAATAAAGTTTATGAAAATAATAATTTCGAATACCGTATTATTGGCTTTGTGCATTTTATTTACGAATAATCTATTTGCTCAAAACAGTTTAAATTCAGGTGGAGGAGATGCGTCAGGCGAAACAATTAAATTTAGCTATTCGATTGGCGAGATTATCCATTCGGAGATAAGGCATGCAGCATATTATGCTTCTCAGG
>CALMZN010000026.1 GCA_937870675.1 uncultured bacterium | reverse complement strand
TCTGAACGAAGCAATGTCATTCTGAACGAAGTGAAGAATCTCACTACAAAAAAAGATCCTTCGTTAACACTCAGGATGACGCACAAATTACATGAATAATAAAAAAAGAAAAATTATCAAAATAAATGTTGAGTATGTTTTTTGAATAAGAAAGCATAAATATTACAAAAAATTACCACTTGTTTAAGTTTATAAACATCTGCTTGTTGTGTCAAACCAATTTTGTGCTTAAACTGTGCATAACAATTTTATTAGGAAATAAATGCCCAAAAAAGGCAATACAAAACTCGATAAAAAAAGGAAATTATGTTGTAATTAAATAAATATTAGCCCCCTTAGACAATAGTGTCTAAGGGGGTGAAGCAAAATAAAAAGAACTAAAGCAATAAGTCCTAATAATACCAACTCCAATAATTCCTAGCTATTTAAAGTTTCTCGGCCTGTTTATAATGTTTAAAACTAATATCATCTAAATAATTTTTACCAATGTCCTTGGAGATTCTATCCACCACCACAATGCGATTATGGGCAAAGATGTCATACACAAATTTATCAACTATCTTTAGGCGATAAATATAGTCCTGAGGCGTCAAAAAAGTGACTCGCAACTCATGTGGCAGACCTTGAGCTATTTTCTTCAAATACTTGTCAAACTCTGCTTTGCGTACTTTGCCGACTATCAAAACATCGGTCTGGGTCGACGCCTTGGTCAGCATGCCCGTAAAAACCAGCAATTTCAAACCAGTGACTTTGGACATCTTATTAGCAAAAAACATATCATCCAAAGTTGTGGCTTTTAGTATCAAATTTTTTATTTCCAAAAATAAAGGAAACTCCTGATTGACCTCGTAGTACTTCTTGCCGTTTTCTTCCAAGGATTTCAAAAATCCGAATTTTTCCAAATTATCCAGCTCCCGTCGTATGGAGTTGAGTTGCAGACCCAGACGGCGAGTCAGCTCACGAATAAAAAACTTCTCCTGCGCGTTGATGCAGAAAAATTTTAGAATCCTAGTGCGGGTCTCTGAACCAAAAATTTGCTCAAGCATAAATTTACTAAATGAGTCAAATATAGTATAATATCAATTGAAATAATTGTAAAATGTCGAGTTTCAAAATCCAAAGAATATTGCGCTATGACTCATTGGCTGCCCGCACTTATTCGGAAAATTACTTGAGTGAAGTGACGAGCTGTGGCCAGCTTTTTGTTGTTTTGGAACTGCCCAAAGTGGATCGTTTTGACCAACAACCACTGATAGATGAGCTATTGAATCTCTGCTCTACTCTTTTTTTATCCTCAAAAAACACTGATTCTTCGGTACTTTTGGAGGATATTATCAAAAAAGTCAACGAAATCCTGCCCGATCTCAATGCCCGTAGCCGTTTGCGCAATTGGTTGCAAACCTTAGATATGGCCTTTGGCATTATTCAGGGTAATAGCGTTTGTTTTACCAATATTGGCCATATTGAGGCCTGGCTGATTAGCCATAATCGCTTTGAGCAGGAGGCAAGCAAAAACGAGCACCTCAACCCTATCAAGGCCTTTTCTGAAACTGTTAATGGCAATCTAGAAGAAGGTGATTCTTTGATCGTCTCTACCAGCTCTCTCTTTGATTATCTAGCCAAAGAAAAAATACGCCAGTTGATCAAAAAATACACCCCCCAAAGCGCTAGCGCCAAGATAAACGCTCTACTGCAAACTGTTCCTGATTTCGTCACTTTTAATTCGCTGATTATCAAAAATCCCAGTGACACTGACCGCGAGCTACGCGCTGATGAATTGACGCAGGGTGTCCAAGATGAAGCAGTTGATAACGACATTATTGAGACCCGAAAACAAAGCACTCCTCGGCCACGCACCAAGACCGTGCTTGATCTGCGAGCTACCCAGCGAATACCGACTGTCCGAAAAATTACCAAATTTTTTATTTTAGCTGGCTTCTACTTTGTCTTGGTCTATAAGACAGTGAAATTTATCATCATCAAAATAAAAAACGCTATATTATTTATATTTTCCAAAAAATACCGCCAAAGCAAAGAAGATCAGGCCTTGAGCCAAGTAAAGTCCAAAATTTATACTCGCTATAATTGGTGGCGGAATTTAAACAAAATAAAAAAAATTGCCGTTATCGGACTAGTGTTGACTGTTTTATTGTTTATCCAAGGTGTGGTCTACTTAACCCAAAAAAAATCCATTGAAAAAAAAGATCAGGTCTTTCAACAAATTATCCAAAGTGTCAATGCCAAATTCGCCGAGGCCGATGCCAAGCTGATTTATAATGATGAAATAGCGGCCGAACAAATACTGCTAGAAATTGAAAAATCATTGGCCAATTTTCAAGCAGCCAAACCAGCCCAGCAAGCAGAAATAAATAGCATTCGCGAAAAAACAACTCGTGAGCTGAACAAGGTGCGTCATATTTATGAAGTGCCCAGTCCTTTGGAAATTGCCAATCTAGCCAGTATCAACGCCCCCACTCAAATTGTCCAAAAAGATGGTAAATTTTTTATCTTAGGCCAAGACAAATTATATCTTTATGATAACCAAGAAATTTCTGCTCTAGTTGATTTCAGTGGTGGCCTTCTGCTTAATGACTGGCCCAACAAAAATCTTTTACTTTTGAGCAAGACCAACCAATACTCTATTTATGATATTGCTAGCAAAAAAATAAGTCCTGTCAATATAAGCAGTCCGGACACTAAGGCCAATATTATTGAGCTCAATATCTATGGCAACAACCTCTACGCTCTAGACAATGGCAATGGACAAATATACAAATACCCAGAACAGGGCCAAGCTTTTGGCAACCCTAGCCCTTGGATCAAGGATGATACCAAGGCCAACGAAGCCAGTTCGCTAGCTATTGATGGCAGTGTTTATTTCATCCAAAACAATGGGGAAATCATCAAATTGACCAAAGGTGTCAAAGACAATTTTAATTATCATGCTCCCCGACCAGTCATTGGAGCCAAAAGTAGCATCCAAACCTTCAAAGACGCCAAATTCTTATATGTGATTGATCCCCAAAACAAGCGAGTAATTATTTTTGAAAAAGATGGCTCAATCAAGAATCAATACACTTCCAATTCTTTTGACAATCTACTGGATTTGGCCATTGACCCAGAAGAAAAAGCTATTTACCTGCTCAATGGCCAGCACCTGTATCTCTTGGCTGTGAATGAATAATAAATACTATTCGCGCCGACTCCTCAAACGTCATCCCGGACTTGATCCGGGATCTACCATTGATTTACCATTGGTATGATATTGGTAGATTCCCGCCTTCGCGGGAATGACAGTGCGTAGGAGTCGGCGCGCTAATTTTTATATACATTCTATAAAATAAAAAAACAAAACAATCAAAATACCCCCTCTGTCCTCACGCCTGCCTCGCCGGCAAGGCGGGGACATCTCCCCCTAAATTAGGGGGAGAAAGAGAGGGGGTATTTTTGTTTGAAAAAATTATTTCAAAGTGACTGTAGCGCCAGCTTCAACTAATTTAGCTTTGATGCTTTCGGCCTCTTCTTTGGCCACGCCTTCTTTGACTACCTTAGGAGCGCCATCAGCCAAGTCCTTGGCTTCTTTCAAACCCAGCTGGGTAATCTCACGAATAGCTTTGATAACACCAATCTTGTTGGCGCCAGTGGCCGTCAACTCCACATTGAATGAGGTCTTCTCTTCAGTGGCAGTAGCTGAAGCGGCACCCATGGTAGCACCCATCATTACTGGAGCAGCAGCTGACACGCCGAATTTTTCTTCCAAAATAGAAACTAATTCGGCTAGATCCAAAACGGACATCTTTTCAACTTCTTCGACAATGCCTTTGAATTTGGCAGGCACTTTTACTTCTTTTTTTTCTTCTGACATATTTTTTTTATCCCGTTAAATAAAATTTTAAATTATAATTTAAAATTTTAAATTTAATTATTAATTGTTAATAAAATTATCTTAAAATTATTTGATACAATATTTTATATTGCTTAACCCGTCAATTAAATTTATTTAACGGGATAAACTTTCTTATCAAAATATTAAATTAACTTACTTTCTTATCTTTAATGGCATTTAAGACATAAACCAATTTGCGGGTATTGCCACCAAAAACATTGACCAAGCCCGTTATCGGACTCTTCAAGGTGCCAACCAATTTGGCCAGTAATTGTTCTCGGCTTGGCAAATCAGCCAAACGCTTGACCATGTCTACCAAAATATACTTGTTCTCCAAAATACCACCACCCAAACTCATGGCTTTGTGATCTTTGGAAAATTTGTTCAAAATTTTGGCGGCTGAGACCTCATCTCCATAAGAAAAAGTCACACCCACTGATCCGGACAAATTGTCCAAATCCCCTTCAGCCAAAATATCCTTGACGGCTTTTTTTAACAAGGTCTTTTTGGCTACCAAATATTCAGCATTGTTTTTTCTTAACTCATTACGCAAAACCTCAACTTCTTTGACTTTCAGACCTTGATCAGTAGTGAAAACAACACCCCTACTTGATTCCAATTTTTCTTGGATTCTTTTAATGGTTTCTGATTTTTGTTCCTTATTTTTTGGCATAAACGTTAGTTAAAAGTTTCTACTTAAATATAATTAATAAAAAAATGCGATTTCTTTAGAACCGCAGATGAATATTCATGAGCCCAAAAGCTCCTGAGATACCTCGGTAGGATATTTAATTTCCGCTAATATTAGCGAAAAACCCACTGTCTACGGTGCTATTTAATAAATTGTGTAAATATTATAAAGGAAAAAATAGGATATGTCAAGAAATCAATCCAAATACTTCGCTTTATTGTTCAGATGCTCATTGTAATTGCGACTATAGATCACTTCCCCCTCTTTGGTAGTCAAAAAGAAATAATAATTGTTAGCAGTCGGATAAAGTACTGACTCAATGCTTGATATACCGGGATTGGCTATTGGCCCTGGTGGCAGACCATCATTACGATAAGTATTATAAGGCGAGTCAATTTGCAAGTCCTCATGTGTCGGCTGAACCAAACCCTTGCCAGTAATAAAATTGATAGTGGCATCGGACTCCAGACGCATACCATCACGCAGACGCTTGATAAAAATATCGGCAATCATTTTTTTGTCAGCGTCATTGGGCACCTCCCTTTCAATGATTGATGCTAAAATTAGCACTTCATAAATAGATTTATTTTGCTTTTTTATTTCGGCGCGCAATTCCGCAGTCAATTTTTTATCAAAATTACTTAATGTTTTTTTAATAAAATCATCAACCGTGGTATAGCGATCAGTAAAATAAGTATCAGGAAAAATATAACCTTCTAAAGTGGCGTTTTTAGGAGCATCGGATAAAAACAAATATTTTTCTTGCCAATCTTTCTTATTGTCCGTGGCTGACAAGAAATCTTGACCGCTCAAGCCATTTTTATCCAAAACCTTGGCAATCATATGGCGGTCATAGCCCTCGGGTATCAAAATAGAGGCCTGAAAATTACTCGGCAATTTAATCAAATTACGACCGAGCTGATAAATAGAAATATCGGCTGGCAGATCGTGGATACCAGCCACCACCCTATTTTCAGATTTTAACAACCAAATCCAGGTCTCAAAAACAAATCTGCTTTTTATCAATTTTTGATCATGCAAATTTTGGCTAATTTCATTGACGCCTTGCCCAGTTTTGACCACAAAAGTAGCGACTGGCTGACTATTGCCAGCCAGCAAAAGATAAACAAACCAAACAGCCAATAAAACAACAAGTAAAATACCAGACCAAAAAAATATTTTAATTTTTTGCCACATTATAGTTTAAGAATAATTCCTAATATTAAAGTATAAATAAAAAACCAATAAAATTTGTCCTGATTAACTATTTTTTTAAGCAATGCCAAACTGGCAAAGCCCACTACAATAGTCACCAGCAAACCCCACAAATAAACCGACTGCCAAACAAAATCCGTAAGCGACAAAACAAAAGAAGCAACAATGGCCGGAATGGCCAGTATAAAAGTATAATCAAAGGCCTGTTTTTTGTTCAGTCCAAATAGCAAAGCAGTTGACAAGACCAAGCCACTGCGTGAAATACCGGGCAAAACCGCCAAGCCCTGCACTAGCCCCAGTAAAATCGCTAGCCAATAATTTAATGACCCGCCATCTTTGCCAAAGCGAGAAGCCAAAACAAAAACGCTAGTAATCAATAATCCCGTTGAAGCAAAGCTAATGGTACGATAATTTTCGATATGCGGATAAATAAGCAAACCAACAATAGCAGTGACTAAAGTGCTAATAATTAAATAAATCCACCATTTTTTCCTGTCGGCTGGCCAAGTATTGGGGCGATGAAAAAAACTTTTCAAAAGTTCAGAAATAGGCCGACGAAAAAATACTACAATGACCAGCAAGCTACCAACATGCAAAAATATATCAAAAGACACTGGCGCGCTTAAGCGCATTAATTTTTCAAACAAAACTAAATGCCCATCACTAGAAATGGGCAACCACTCGCTAATACCCTGAACGACCCCTAAAATTGTCGCTTGTAAAAAATTCATTGTTTTTTATCTACACTTTGCTATACTTAATGATAATCAATATTTTATGAATTATCAACTTTTTCTTATACCACTGCTTATCATGATGATAAACCAAGTGGTCAAAGTACTACTGGAAGTGCGCAAGGGGAAATTTAGCTGGCCAGTAATCTTGAGCTACGGGGGCATGCCGTCTTCCCACGCCGCAGTAGTCACTTCACTGACCTATGCCTTGGGCTACTACGAGGGCTTGGAATCACCCAGTTTTGCCATATCGCTAGTTTTGGCCCTGCTAATCTTACGCGATGCTACAGGCATACGCTGGCAACTTGGCAACAATAGCAGGGTTATCAACCGCCTAATCAAAGAACTGCCCGATGATCGTGAGTATACTTTTCCTATACTCAATGAGCGCTTTGGACACCGCAACATTGAAGTTTTTTTCGGAATCATTCTTGGCCTTTTGGGCTCAATGCTCTTGGTCAGAATTTGGTAAAAATTTATATCAAAGAACTGCCGGTCATAGCTGGTGGTTTTTTTAATCCCATTATTTTCAAAATAGTTGGCGCCACATCAGCCAAAACTCCCACTGGCGTAATATGACTCAAATCTGTGCCAGCTACCCCAGTCAAAACACTCTTGCCAGCAAATTGCTGACCAACAATAAAAAAAGGAACAGCATAATTGGTGTGCTCTTTATTAATTTCTCCGGTCTGCAAATCATACATTTGCTCGGCATTGCCATGATCAGCCGTAATCAAAGTGACGCCTTCATAAGACATGACCGTTTCCACAATTTCACCAATCAGCTGATCCAGTATCTCTATGGCCTCCACCGTAGCTTGGATATTGCCAGTGTGACCGACCATATCGGGGTTAGCAAAATTCAAAACAATAAAATCAAATTTTCCTTCTTTGATAGCTTGCGTGACTTTGGCTGTAATTTCTCTGGCTGACATGGCTGGCTTTTGATCGTAAGAAGCCACTTGAGGCGAAGGCACTAGCAATCTCTCCTCGCCATCAAAAATCTGCTCTTGACCGCCATTGAAAAAATAAGTGACATGAGCGTATTTTTCTGTTTCGGCTATATGCAACTGCTTCAAGCCGGCTTCAGCAATCACCTTGGCTATTGGTGTATCAATTATCAAGGGCGGAAAAGCTACTGTGACTGGCAGGTCTTTTTCATATTCCGTCATAGTGACGAAAAATAAATCTTTCAAATACTTTCTAGGAAATTTTTCAAAACCAGGTAAAACCATGGCTGTTGTCAATTGTCTAGCTCTGTCTGAACGAAAATTAAAAAATATCACCGCATCATCTTCTTTGATCTGACCACGCGGTTTTTTCATATCATCAACAATTACAGTTGGTGGAATTTGCTCATCAAAAACACCTTTTTTATAATAACTTTCAATAGCCACCAGTGGATCTTCGAATTTTTCATCTGACTGGCCGTCAATCATGGCGCTATATACTTTTTGAATCCTGTCCCAACGATTGTCTCTGTCCATGCCCCAAAAACGGCCACCGATAGTGGCAATAGTGCCAGCGCCAATATCTTTTAGCTTATCCTGCAACTTGCTGATAAAATTGGTGCCACTATTATACAAAGTATCACGGCCATCAAGAAAAGCGTGGATGTAGACCTGGCTGATTTTGTGTTGGTGCATTAATTCAACCAGAGAATAAAGGTGTTCATTGTAGCTATGGATTCCGCCATTGCTGACTAAGCCGACCAAGTGGACAGCGCTATTTTTTTTCTTGGCGTGATTGATGACTGACAGGAATGCTTCGTTTTTAGCAAAAGTGCCTTCGGTGATGGCTTTGTTGATGCGTGGCAAATTTTGGTAGGGAATCAAACCAGAGCCCAGCGACAAGTGACCAACTTGACTGTTGCCCATCTCACCCCATGACAAACCAACTGCTTCGCCAGAAGCGGCAATAGGCATCACTGGATAGTGCGCCGAAAATTTATCAAAATTTGGCGTCTTGGCCAATGAAATAGCATTGGCGCGAGAGGGTGGCGCAATACCAAAGCCGTCAAGAATTACTAATACTACTGGTCGTGGTCTATTCATTTGTTTTTATTATTAATGAATCCGCTGTCATTTCCGCTGGTTTTTTTGTACCCAAAAAATCCAAAATAGTTGGCGCCACATTGCATAAACTACCGTTATTTTTTAACTGATATTTTTCTTGATCATTGATTAAAATAAAAGGCACTTTATTGCAAGAATGCTCGGTTTCTACTTCACCAGTTTTCAAATTGATCATATCCTCTATGTTACCATGATCGGCTGTGATAATAGCCGTGCCTTTTTTCTTGAGCACTGCTCTGACAACAGTACCCAAGCATTCATCAACTACTTCCACGGCTTTGATGGCTGCTTGCAGATTGCCAGTGTGCCCAATCATATCCAAATTGGCAAAATTTAACACTACAAAATCATATTTTTTTTTATTCAACGCTTTGACAACATATTTAGTAATTTCTCTGGCTGACATGGCTGGCTTCAAATCATAAGTCGGCACAACTTGCGAAGGAATATTTACCCGCTTTTCACCAACAATTGCTCGATCATAGCCACCGTTGAAAAAATAAGTGACATGAGCATATTTTTCGGTCTCAGCAATGTAGAGCTGACGATAATCAGACATAGCCACAACCAGCGTGTCTTTCAAATCCACACTAGGAAAAGCTGTCAAAATACTATCAAGATCCGGGCCAAAATCAGTCAAAGCCACAAAAAGTAAATTTTTAATAATGTTTGGTCGCGCAAATGCTCCGGGATTTTTTTGCTCAAAATTGCTTTGCACAAAAGCTTTGCTCAGCTGTCTGGCTCTATCTGACCGCAAATTAAAAAATATTACGGCGTCATTATCACCGATGGCGCCTAG
>CALMZN010000025.1 GCA_937870675.1 uncultured bacterium | reverse complement strand
ATACTGATTGTTATCAACAATTTGAAGATCCAGAAGACCAATTTCATTTTACTTGTGATAATTATATTGACATTGGTTGGTGTCAGGGATTACAGCAGGGTGTTGAAGATACTCTCGGGTCTCATATTGATGATAGTAATTACAGCGCGCTATATGATTTAAATAATGATGAGAATATTGATACGACGGATACAGTTTTGGTAGTTCAATTAATGAGTCAAAATGATCAAACGGCTTGCTATGATCACTTTGTGCCACCAATGCCACAATGTCCAGTCCCACAGGAAGAAGTTATTACTGTTTGTAAGACAGATGAACAACAAAATCCTTTGTCAGGTTGGGAAATGAGTTTGTATGGCGGTAATTTAATCACTAATGGCGATTTTGAAACACCAGCTTTGCCTAGTGGCACTTGGACAATCTATCCAGATGGCACTGAAACCTCCTGGGAAGTAGTGTCTGGTGATGGTTTGGAAATTCAAAATAATGCTGATGGCGCTCCTCATGGCGGTAGCCAGCTTGGAGAACTAGATAGTAATAACTCTTCAGTAATTTCACAAATTATTACTACTACGCCAGGTGAGAGTTATGATCTTAAATTTTGGTATTCACCACGTCCTAATAGACCAGCTGGCGACAACACTATTGGTGTCCAGGTATTAAGCGGTGAAACCACTTTAGTAGAACAGATTATTGGTGATACTGCGGTTGGTACTTCAAACACTACTTGGGTATTATATGAATATAATTTTACTGCCACAGAAGCAACTACTAAGCTTAAGTTTTCTGATTTAGGTACTAGTAATTCTTATGGTGGTTATTTGGATGACGTGGAAGTCAGGTCAATAAATAGTGGCATTACCGGTGAAAATGGTTGTGTTGAATTTACTGACTTGCCATATGATACTTATGAAGCATGGGAGACTATGCAAGCTGACTGGATTCAAGTTGCGCCAAGTGACTTAGATCATTTTGTAATAAATTTTAATGAAGACAATTCTAAGCCAACAGTTATTTTTGTCAATCTTTTTGACGGAAATGATGATAAACCATATTGTGGCGATGGCGCAATAGACACAAATATAGGTGAAGAATGTGATGGTGGTGAACCAGTAGCTTGTACTACAGAGCTTGGCGCTTATGCTGGCACAAAATCATGCCATATGCCATCGATTGAAGTTTTGACTCCCCAAAGCATAGAACCAACTTATTGTGTCTTTAATCCTTGTGTTTCCACAGAATATTGTGGTGATGAAATCAAGAATGGCCTTGAAGAATGCGATGCTGGCGCTAATGGATCAGATGCCTGTACTACAACCTGTACGGCCATAACACCTCCTAATCCTCAACCAGAACCGTCTGGCGGCGGTGGTGGCGGTGGCGGCGGATTTGTACCTATCAATATATTTAATATTCAAAATAGTGTAGCTACTAGTTCAGCTAATATTACTTGGGAAACAAATCGGGCATCTTTAACCTGGATGTTGTATGGCACCAGCACTTCTTATGGTTCCGAATATCAAAATAGTAATTATCACGCTACTCATACTATGGCCTTAGCCGATTTGTTGCCTGGCACCATATATCATTATCAAATAAGAGCCAAAGACAGTAGCAACTATACCGCCTATGATATTGATCGCACCTTTATTACTCCGGGTCTAGCTCCACAAGTTTTGGGTATCAAAGAAATTGCCTGTAAGCCAGATGTTGATGGTGATATCAAGGATGTTATGCAGTTTATTTCTGGGTCTTTGATTCGTGGCTGTGGGCCAGAGGTTTATCATGTGTTGGGTAATGATCTATTTCATATTCCTAATTGGCAATATTTGCACGATAACTATTTTGCCCAAAGAATATACAATGTGAGAGATGAAGTTTTAGCTCAATATGGTCAAACTTTAATTGACGACAAGACCGTCAAGGGAAGAGATGCAAAGGTGTTGAGTGCAAAATTTTATGCTGATGGAACTTTATTAAAAGCTACCAGTGGTAAAATATACGTGATTATAGATGGTAAAAAGGTTCATGTAATCAATTTGGAAGATTTGAAAAAATATTCAGGAAATAAGATGTACTCTGTGACAGATACTGTACTAAACCAATATTAAGAAATTAAATAAAAACGTCCCAATTTAGGGGCGTTTTTATTTTTGTGTTGCTATGCTATAGTTTGTGGGATAAGCAGAATACAAAAATATGCCAGAATTGCCAGAGGTGGAGACAATTAGACGCGGTTTGCAAACCAAAAT
>CALMZN010000024.1 GCA_937870675.1 uncultured bacterium | reverse complement strand
TGTTGCTGGGGCTGTTATAGGGGTGGCCGGAGGAGCAGTGGCAGTTGGTGCATCAGCTGGCTTAACAGCATTAAGTGTTCAATATTTAGGAGGAGCTGGTACGGCTTGTGTAATTGGTTGTAATCAACTTGATAAGGCTAATAGATTAATTAGCTCTGGTCAGGGCTGGAGTCCAGGCAAAGTCTATGATAGTGCTAAAAATTTAATTAACCATTTTGAGAAACACGGCAGTGAAGTAGGAGCTAAAAATATTAATCAATATTATCAAAAGGCAAATGAATTTATTAAAGGTGGATATACAAATGTTTTTAAAGAAGGAGCGGATAGAGTTTATTATAATGTAAATAATAATTTCTCTGCCATTTTAGATCAAAATGGTACTTTAAAAACTTTTTATAGAGTCGAAAATATTAATAAAATTAATAGTTATTTAGATAGAATTAGTAATATTAAATAATAGTATGGATAAAAAAGAAGATATTATAAAATTTTTTGAAGGTAAAATATTAGGGGTGTGCAATTATAAGAAAGATGGTCAATCTTATGTTGCTGATTTTGTAGACAAGAAAAAGCTATTAGATTTTATTTGGGAGCTTGAATCTGGAGAAAGCACCTTAACTAAAACTGGTTACGCTTTTTTTGAAGAATATTATGGACTTGATGAACTTGCAAAAATAATTTTACAGGAAAATCCTAATTTTCCAGAAAAGACAGAAAAAGAAATACTAGATTGGTTAGAAGTAAAAAATCAATATGCAATAGATTAATAAAGCAAGAAGTCGTTTAAGTGACGGCTTTTTGATAAAAGATATGAAAAAAAACGATAACATTAATTTTATATTTGGAGCAATGCAAACAAAGCTGAATAATTTGTATGAGGTCTCAAATATTCTAGATCAAAAAACCTCTACTTTTATTGGTTTTTCAGCTACCATAATGGTTGGGCTGATGATATTTTTTAAAGATAATTTAGAAATATCTTTTAGTCATTGCATAATTAAAGATATAATAAAATAAGGAAACAATATGGAAAAAGATTTAATAAAAGTAAATTTAGGTGAAGCTCAAGAGCAACTGAAAGATATTATTAATAATCTTAAAAATAATGATTATGATTTAACTACATTTGAGTCAGATGTAGAACATATGATGCAGCATATAAATACAGCATACAACATCAGAAACTGGAGTAAAGCGCAAGTGGACAAAGATTATAATGATAAATTTAATGAATTAATTAGAGTTCCAAGTAATAATTATTTTATAGATTAAATCTGTAAAAGCCGTCTAAAATGGCGGCTTTTTGGTTGAATAGATTATATGTTTGCTATATTCAAAAAGAAAAAGATCAATATAATCAAGCCGAAACCTTATGATGAAGTAGGCGGTAGTTTTGGTATTGAAGGTAGCGTACCAAAAAGTTGGTTATTGGATAAATTAACGGGTATCATATATAATGATTTATCTTTAGATCTGGTTTCCTTGGATGGTGTAAATTTTCTGTGTAGTAGTATACAGACTTTTGAGCATAATAAAGACGTAAGAGAATTAAGAGGTAGAGTGATTTTTTATAAAACAATAAATTTTGATAGCTGTAATATACCTTTTATAGAAAATTCAAAAGGCAGGGTAGCTATTAGAATATCTGGAAGAGATGAGAAAACTCAATCTATTTTCATACCAATTATAGTAAAGAGCCAGAATAATTATAAAGCACCTAAAAATATAGTTAAACAGCATAAAAGTCTAGAATCACAAATATTAAAATATAAAAAAGATATCGAGATTTATGATAAAAAAATAAACAAACTTCGGGAAAGTCGTGAACTGAAGAGTGCAATATATGACAATGAAAAAGATAATCAATATTTTTATTTGAACGACTGGAGTATAGCATCTGACATTTTGGGCATTATTCAAGATGAAAAAATACATCAAAAATATTTATATAGCGATGAAGATGAGGCAGAAAAAAAATTAAATAAAAAATTCAAAGATGCCATAGAATGGAGGTATAGAGCTTGTGGGCCTATTTGTGGGGCTGGCATTGGAACTATGAATGGGTATCTTTTTAGGGTTTATAGCAATGATCATGATACTCATTTCCATATAATACATAATGAGAAAGGTGTAGAAGCTAGATTTTTATTTCCAGAAATTGAATTATTGGATTATAAAAATATTAAATATACTATGAGTAGTAAAACCATAAAAAAGATTCAAGAATATTTCAAAAAGCCAGATAACTTTAATAGGTTAAAAACAGAAATTGAAAGAAGAAATAGCGCTTAATTAGCACAATAATTATTTCAATATGTCAATTTTAGTTCTTTTACAAATCTAAAAAATGCGACATTTTCTAAACCCATTTGTACTGTCGCATTTTGGTGGAGCGAGTGTAATGTAAGTAAACCATTATTAAATAAATCCCCCGAGCTTTAGAAAAATCGTAAGAATTTGGTCGCGAAGCAGTGCGTTAAAAAACTGTGTTGTTTGACCCAGCCCTCCGCGGAGGGCTGGGGGAGTTCACAGTTTTAGCACTGCGGAGCAACAAATTCAAAGATTTTTCTACTGCGAGGCACTTTTTTGAGCAACTTTTTTGGTGTCAAAAAAGTTGCCTAAAGTCAAATTTTCACCTTCCATTTGCCTCAAAAAAATGTTATAATACCAGACACTAAAGACAAGTGTATTTTTGTTAATTTTAAGATAAAATTTATGAAATTTGGGCATTCTATTATTTTTTTCTTAGTCGTTATGGTAATAGCTTACGGCTTTTTTTTCTTTTTTAGACAGCACCAAGCATCTGCCAACCGCATCTTACTGCAATCTTTGGATTGCCATTCAGAAAAGATTGACACTTCCATTACTTCTTTGGACTCTGACACCACGGCTATTAGCGCCTTAGTCGCTTTTGATCGCACGCCCATAGACGAAGCTTTGCGCAAAAAAATAGAGGACTTAGACATCAAAATTGATGACGCTAACTGGATTTTGGATTATGGTCGTTTAGAAATTCCCACCAAAAGTGTGTGTCAGCTAGTCCAGTTTCCAGAAATAACAAAAATATTTATTCCCAGCCAACAATATGCTATTACGGTCAATCAATAATTTAGCACTAAAAAATCAGCGCGTACTTTTGCGTTTGGATCTCAATGTACCGCTCAAAAATGGCCAAGTGCCAAAAAATGGCCAAGAGCGCATTCGGCGGGCTTTGCCTACTATCAAATTTTTGTTAAATAAAAAAGCTAGTGTCATTATTGTCGCTCATCTGGGTAGGCCAGCCTCGCAGCTAGGCGGGCCAGAGGGCAGGGTAGTGAAAAAATATTCACTGCGACCAGTAGCCCTAGCTTTGCAGAAATTTTTGGGCAGAAAAATAATTTTTTGGCCGGATAATTTTGAAAAATATTTTGAAGCTAGTAAAAAATTAAAACCCGGGCAAATAGTTTTGTTGGAAAATATCCGATTTTATGCTGGTGAGCAAAAAGGGGATAAAAAATTTGCCCAAAAATTGAGTGGACTAGCCGACATCTATGTCAATGACGCTTTTGGTAATATTCATAGACCAGACGCCTCGATGTTGGCCGTCACCTATTATTTGCCAAGCTATGCTGGATTTTTATTACAGGATGAGGTCAAGAATTTATCAACTGTTTTAAAAAGTCGTCAGGGCTTGGCATTTGTTTTGGGCGGAGCAAAAATTTCTTCTAAGATTAATTTATTGAAAAAATTTAATAAAATTGCCGATCATCTTTTGATTGGCGGAGCCATGGCCAATACTTTTTTGTCAAGCCAAAATTATGAAGTAGGTAGGTCAGTCATAGACAAAGATTATATTTTGACTGCCAAAAAATTAGTGTCCCCAAAAATGCTTTTACCACTAGATGTAGTGGTCGCCTCTAGCTTAATGGCTAATATTAGCCAAAATGTGCCTGTGGATAAAGTACCAAAAAATGCCTATATTTTGGACTTAGGACCAAAAACCATAAAATATTATTTACAATATTTGAAAAAAGCTAAATTAATTGTTTGGAACGGACCTTTGGGCTATTTTGAAAATAAATTATTTGTCAAAGGATCAAAAGATTTATTAACCGCAATTTTAAAAACCAAAGCCAAGACCATAATCGGCGGTGGTGAGACAGTGGAATTGCTGAAAAAATTGCATTTAGAAAAAAAGGTCACTTTTGTTTCTACTGGCGGTGGCGCTATGCTGGAATTTTTGGAAGGCCAGAAATTGCCGGCTCTAGAGAGATTGAAAATAAAATAAATGCCATTGAAAATAAAAAAAATATTTGCCACAGAGATTCTTGATTCGCGAGGTAATCCGACTTTGCAAGTGGAGATCGAGTTAAATAATGGAGTCAAAGACATAGCTTCCGTGCCTTCGGGCGCCTCGACCGGACGCTTTGAGGCCTTTGAATTACGCGACAATGACCAAAAAAGATACGCTGGCTTAGGCGTGCAAAAAGCTGTTGCCAGTGTCAACAATATATTGAATAAAGAATTAGCTGGTCTGGAAGTGACCGAGCAGAAAAAAATTGACGACTTGATGATCAAGCTTGACGGCACTAGGAACAAAAGCAAATTTGGCGCCAATGCTATTTTGGGTGTGTCGCTTGCTTGCGCTCATGTGGCGGCCAAGGCCAATGCTCAAGCCCTGTATAAATATTTGCGTCAGCTTTATGATTACAAGTTGACTACTTGGACATTGCCAACGCCAGTGGTCAATGTCATCAATGGTGGCAAACACGGCAGTACTAATATAAATATTCAAGAATTTTGGCTTGTGCCACATAAGGCCCCAAGTTTTGCGGAAAAGTTGCGTCAGGCCTCAGAAATTTTTCATAAATTAGGCGAGGTTTTGGACTCTGTGGGCTTAGACACTGACCTAGGTAATGAAGGTGGCTATTCGCCACACGTCCAGTCCCACGTTCAGGTTTTTGATCTTTTGCACCAAGCCATTGAGTCCGCTGGCTACAAGCCCGGAGTCGATATACTAATGGGCATTGACGCCGGAGCTTCGGTTTTTTACGATGAGGTAAAAAATGTTTATAAACTGCCACTAGACAAAGCGGAATTTTCGGCCACGGAGTTGACCGAATATTATCTGCGTCTGATGCAAACTTATGATTTGCGATTTTTGGAAGACCCTTTTGATCAGGAGGATTGGTCAGCTTGGAAGCATTTTACCAATGATGATTTTGTCAAAAATAATAAAGTAAAAATTATTGGTGATGATTTGTTTGTCACCAACACTGAACGCTTCCAAAAAGGTATTGCTTTAAATGCTGCCAATACTATTTTGATCAAGCCCAATCAGATTGGTACGTTGACTGAAACACTGGTGGCCATCACCATGGCCAAAAAAAATAATTATCAAGTAATAATTTCTCATCGCAGTGGTGAGACCAACGACACCACTATTGCCGATCTAGCAGTAGCAGTCAATGCGGATTATATAAAAACCGGCTCAACTGCTCGCGGTGAGCGTATTGCCAAGTACAATCGTTTATTAAACATTGAACAGGGTCTAAAATAATGCGGAATTTCAAAAACAACAAATTACCGACTGTGTTGATGATCTTGGATGGCTGGGGCATAAGTCGTGAGGTGACAGGCAATGCCATTGCTTTGGCTAAGACGCCGAATATCAAGTATTATTTCAAAAAATATTCAAGCTGTACGCTCAATGCTTCTGGTGAATTTGTCGGTCTGCCAAAAAATCAGCCCGGCAACTCGGAGGCCGGACACATGAATATCGGCGCTGGTCGAATAGTGGAGCAAGACGCGGTCATAATTTCCAAAAGCATCAATAATGGCACATTTTTTAAGAATGCCGCCTTGTTGCAGGCCGCCAAGCATACCAAAACCAACAATTCTGATTTACACTTGATGGGTCTGATTTGCAATGCCACTAGCCCACATTCGGACATGGATCACCTGTTGTCTTTGCTTAGTTTTTTTGTCAACAAAAACAAACAAAAAATATATTTACATCTTTTTACTGACGGCCGAGATAGTCCGCGTTTTGCGGCTTTGAAAATTTTGAATCATTACCACAAGGTCTTTGAAAACCCACGTGTGCAGATAGCCAGTATCATGGGTAGATTTTACGCTATGGATCGTAAAAAAGAATGGGGGCGCACGGCCGCTGCTTATCACAGCTTGGTGTTGGGAGGCAAATGCCAGGCGGATGCTCCTTTAAAAGCCATTGAAAACGCTTATTCTTTCTATCAAAAACACCCTGATGAAAAGGTCATTATTCTTTTTTCTCCTTTTATCTCAATGTGTTAATTGATTTTATTAACCT
>CALMZN010000023.1 GCA_937870675.1 uncultured bacterium | reverse complement strand
TTACTTTGTTGTTAGTTTTTTTCATTGTTTATGATTTTTCCAGTTCACCAGCCACAAAGACCTCTAATTTTTTATTGCTAAAATAATATTTAAAAAAATTAAATCTTCCAGCCAATGTCCAGGCGATTAATCTATGCGTTCCGTCCAAGTGCACCAATGACTCATCGTGATATTCCAGTTTTTCATATACTTGCTGATCATATCCAGTCAAAGGTTTGGTGCTCAAAAAAATCGGACTGAATTCAGCTTTGCCAAATCTAATAATTTTTTCAAAACAGGCATTATTTTTTTCTTTGTATTCATTTTTTACTTTTGGCCAGCGGGCTATCACTTGGCGCACAGTAGCACCTTGGCGAGGTATGAGCGGTATGCCCACACCCTCCACTTCTGGATCCTGATGATAAACCAGTAGCGTATTGACCACATCTTTTTTATCAAGTCGTACTTTGTGCCACTGACCGTGGAATTTTTCATCAGCACAGACCAGCATTTCTCTGGCCCATTCGTTGGTTCCGTCAGTGACTATGTGGCTTTGATCAAATGATTTCAGCACTTCGGATAAATCAGCTTTTTGAAGAATTTTCATGCTTAGTGCTTAATCTTATTTCCCATGACACTTCTTATATTTTTTCCCACTTCCACAATAACACAAATCATTTCGACCTATTTTATGCCCTGTCTCATCCTTGGGCTTGGATGGCAAGACCTGATTTGCACTTTCTCTATCCTCTACTTCTTTTTGAAAAGGCGTGTAGCCAGCTTTTTTTTCTGTAAATATTTTTTGTTGTTGTCTAGTTTCAGGGACAGCCATTTTTTTGGCTACACTGACTTTGAAAATAGTATAAACAATTTGTTTGCGAATGCCAGTCATCAAGCTATTGAATAGCTCAAAAGCTTGGCGCTTGTATTCTACTAGCGGATCACGCTGTCCATAGCCCTGCAGGCCAATACCAGTGCGCAGTTTGTCCATAGAGGTCAAATGCTCCACCCACAAAGAATCAATGCTTTTCAAAATAATACCGCGTTCAATGAGTTGCATAGCTGTCCACTTGTCATCATCCAGTTTTATGGACTGATTGACTTC
>CALMZN010000022.1 GCA_937870675.1 uncultured bacterium | reverse complement strand
AGGGGAGGAATTTCAAAAAGTCCCCCTGTCAAGGGGGATTTAGGGGGTTAAAAAATCAGGCCGCTCCCCAAAAGAGAACGGCCCAAGAAACACGGAAAGATCAGTGCTCAGGGAGTGCAAAGCGGACAGGTGCAACCTGGGACACGGCGCGTCAATCGCTCGCGCTCAGACACCGTCGGCTTTGGCCGAGACTGCACGGGAGGTGCCGGCTTGGGGGGCGGGGTTACCAGAAGCTTCTTCTGCTTGGGCTTGACCGAAGGCAGATCGTACTTGGCACGGAACAAAATCGTCTTGTTGATGCACTGATGCTCCTTCTTCTTATCATTGGAAGACAGACCTTCCACTCGATTGAGAGCAATGCAGAGCCGACGCCGGTACTTGCGCTGACCGCGACTGAAGACGATGTTTCGTTTCCCATGATGACGATGTACAACCATCACTTCGCCTCCTTAACTAGAAATGTTCCATTGTGCACTGAATGACCCCTAAACCCAACTACCGACGGACACTTCGGGAACTTCGCCACACGCGACCGCGCTGACGAACGCGTCGGTACTCGGCCTGAGCCCGCCGACGTTGACGCTGACGATGGCGACTGAATACGCCCACCTTTTTGGGAGTCGGCCTACTGGCGATCCTCTGGAACCTACGCCCCCATCTTCTCATGCTTCACCTCCAGGTCTGAAACACCCATTAGCAACACCCCTAAAAAACCCACTTACACTTACTGCCCCATACTACTACAAGCTGTAATCTCAAGTCAATATTTGGCCTTAAAATATACCCCGACATTGACAAGAAACTTTCTTTATGCTAATATTCAAAAAGCTAATTTAATTCTCCACATGAAAAATATCTTGAACATCTTGCAAATCGTTATTTCTATTTTGTTAATAGTAACGATTTTGTTGCAACAAAAAGGATCGGGCTTGGGCGCCGCTTTTGGTGGCGACAGCGCCATCTACCGTACCAAACGAGGAGCTGAAAAATTCATTTTCCGCTTAACCATTGTTTTGAGCTTCTTGTTTTTGGCCTCTGCCCTAGCTAGCTTATTTATCAGCTAAACTGGTTTTAATATTTAATACTAAAAATATAAGACCCTCTTGGCAGTCAACAAAAAACTTCTTAGTTTTGTTTAAACAAAAAACCCAAAAATTTTTGTTAGCATCTTTCTATTTGATTAGAAAAATAAAAAGGTTCTTTTTCCCCAAAGAACAGCCCGATGACAATCAGCAGTTAATTTTAAAATTAAATAAAAAGAAAATTCCTAGCTGGCACCAGTTCAGGCAATTACCAAAATTTCTAAACCGTTTAGAAAAAGTCCAGTTATTTTTAGCCATTATTATCCTACTTGGCTCGATGGGCGCTCTGGCTTGGCGATTCTATATAGCTCACTCGCAAGAAAATCCTAGCTTTGGCGGTAGCTACATCGAAGGCATGGTCGGCGTTCCTTTTTATGTCAACCCAATATTAGCTACCAGTGATTCTGATCGCGACTTAAGCAAACTGGTCTATGCTGGGCTAATGAAAACCGATGGCAATGGCGCCCTACAGCCAGACCTGGCTAGTGGCTACACTATCAACGCCAATCAAGACCAATACACTTTTGAATTACACTCTGACTTGCAGTGGCACGATGGCGAAGCAGTGACTGCTGAGGATATAATTTTCACTATTGAGAGTATAAAAAAAGCTGAATACAAAAGTCCTTACCGCTCCACTTTTTCGGGAGTCAATGTCCAAAGTATAAATGAGAACACTATCCAATTCAATTTGGAAAAACCAAATCCCCTGTTTTTATCTTATTTGACTATCGGCATTTTGCCAGAACATTTGTGGTACAGCATACCAGCTATTGGCGCTCCACTGACCGAGCTAAACATCAAGCCAGTTGGTTGCGGACCATATATGTTCAAGTCCCTGACCAAAGATCAGAGTGGCAATATAAAAACCTATGCCCTAGTAAGCTTTGATGACTACCACGCTGGCCAACCCTATATCAAAGATTTAATTTTCAAGTTTTATCCTGACTTCCAGACAGCCGTGCAGGCCTTACAAAACAAAAACATTGAGGGCTTGGCTTACCTGCCTAACGAATACAAAAATAGCGTCAAAAATAATGACCTAAGGCTCAAAGAGCTACACAATCCCCGCTACACGGCTGTATTTTTCAACCCCGGCAACAATGCTCTTTTAACCGAAAATAATTTTCGCCAAGCGCTGGATCTCAGTGTCGATAAAGAAAGGATTATCAGAGAAGCGACTGAAAATAATGGACAAATAATTTATTCCCCGGTCTTGCCTGGCGACATAGGTTATGACTCTAGTATAAAAACCGAACTTTTCAATCAAGCCAAAGCTGCCGAGATATTGGACAAGCTTGGCTACAAAAAAGAAGATGGCGGTGAGTGGCGTATTATCACCAAAGGCAAAAGTACTTCTACTGCCGAGCTGAAAATAACCACCATTGACCAACCAGAAATGACCAAAACCGCCTCAATCATCAAAGAAAATTGGGAAGCCATTGGTCTCAAAACCCAACTGGAAATCATCCCTCGCGAACGCATGCTCAAAGAAATCATTGAACCGCGCAATTATCAGGCCTTGATTTTTAGCGAACAACTAAATATTAATTCTGGGCCATATCTGTTCTGGCACTCTTCGCAGGTCAAAAGCCCTGGTCTCAATTTATCAAACTTAGGCAACAAAGATATTGATAAATATTTGGAACAGGCCAGAAATGCCAGTACTCTGGAAGCTAAGATTGAGCCCTTAAAAAACTTCCAGAAAAAAATAACTGAATTAAATTTTGCTATATTTTTATATAACCCAACTTATACTTACCCGGTGGCCAACAAGCTAAAGGGATTGGATCAAGTCCAGTTCATCAACTTGCCGGCTGACCGCTTGAGCACCATCAACACTTGGTACATCAAAACCAAACGTTCTCTTAAAAAATAAACAACTAACTAAACAATTAAACTATGAATGTAAATTCTGATACGACTGATAGAATGCTAACACCAAATGTTTCTATCAAATCTGGATCCCGATCCAAAACAAATCCGCACCGCGCTCCCAAGCACGGTCCCCGCTTGAACAAAAACAAGCGACAAAAAAACTTTAGCCAAGGACTAGCTCCCCAAGCTAAAAAAATTACCGACCCAAAAGTCCACGCTCACCGAGCAAAAAGCTTGGTGGTGACCAAAGGCAAGCTACGCATCATACCTTTGGGTGGCTGTGAAGAAGTCGGCCGCAACATGACTGTCTTTGAATATGAAAATGACATTGTTATTATTGACATGGGCTTGCAATGGCCTGAAGAAGACATGCCGGGTATTGACTACATCATCCCCAATACCGCTTACCTCAAAGGCAAAGAAAAAAACATCCGCGGCGTAATCATTACTCATGGACACTACGACCATATTGGCGCTGTGCCTCATTTGGCGCCTATCTTAGGCAATCCCGTCATTTATGGTACCCCTTTGACTTTGGGAATTATTTCCAAAAGACAAGAGGACTTCAAAACCAGCCCTTTGAGATTAAAATCCATACAAAAAGACAGCGTCTTGCAACTGGGAAAATTCCGAGCTACTTTTTTTGGGGTCTCTCATAATATTCCTGGCTCACTAGGCGTTATCTTGGATACACCTGCTGGCAAAGTAGTGCATACTGGCGACTTCAAGCTAGACCCCAAAACTTCCGGCGATGCGCCAGCTGAAATGGAAAAAATAAAAAACTTAGGCCGACAAAATGTTTTGGCTTTGATGGCTGACAGTACCAATGCCACAGAAATAGGACACCAATTAGCTGAATTTGACATCCAGCACAATATTGACGACATCTTAAGCCAAGCGCCAGCTCGCGTTATTGTCGGCACATTCTCTTCGCTCTTGGGTCGCATCCAACAAATAATCTGGTCAGCTGAAAAGCTAGGTAAAAAAATAGTAATCGAGGGCTTCAGCATGAAACGCAATGTTGAGCTAGCCCAACAACTTGGCTACATGACCGTCAAAAAAGGCACCATTATTGACATCAAAGAAATGCGCCATTATGCCGATAACAAAATTATTATTCTCTGCACTGGCGCTCAAGGTGAAGACAATGCCGTCTTGATGCGTATAGCCAACAAAGAACACCGCACTCTAAAAATTGAAAAAGGAGACACGGTGGTATTTTCTTCATCTGTAATTCCAGGCAACGAAAGATCGGTCCAACGCCTCAAAGACCAACTCTATCGCCTAGGCGCTGACGTCATTCATTACAAAATGATGGATGTGCACGCTGGTGGCCATGCCAAACAAGAGGATATCTTGGATTTGATAAATATGGTCAAACCAAAATACCACATTCCTATCTATGGCAACCACTCTTTTTTACGCATTCATGCTAAGGTGGCTTTGCGCGCTGGCATCAAGCCCGAAAATATATTTGTGGCTGACAATGGCCAAGTGATTGAATTTGATCTCAATCGCCAAGGACAGCTTAGCAAAGAAAAAGTCCTTACTGACTATGTGTTTGTCGATGGCTTGGGAGTTGGCGATGTGTCCAACATTGTTTTGCGCGACCGACAGATGATGGCCGAAGATGGTATGATTGTGATTATTGTCACCATCTCTGGCAAAAATGGAAAAATGGTGCACTCACCCGACATTATTTCTCGTGGCTTTATCTACATGCGCGAGCAAAAAGAGTTGGTAGAAACTATCCGCACCAAAGTAAAAAATATCGTCAACGAGCATAATAAGACCAATTCCCAAATAAACGAAACCTACATCAAAGAAACTTTGCGCAATGATTTGGGTCAATACATCTTCCAAAAAACCGAGCGTCGACCAATGATCTTGCCGGTAGTAATAGAAGTATAAAAAAACCGTCCCGAGCGTAGTCGAGGGACGGTTTTTTTATAAACAAATTTAAGCTGTAATGCCTGAAGTGGGAGTTGATTTTTTATCCCCACAGCAACTCTTATAAGTAAAAATTTTCCACAAAGCTGACAAACCAACCAAAACATAGACAATGCGAGAAATCATAGCACCTTGTCCACCAAACAACTCGCCTATATCCCAAGAAAAAACACCAACTAATAGCCAATTTAAACCGCCAATTACTAGCAGTAAAAAGGCCAACATGTGAATTCCTTTCATAGTTTTCTTATTTTAAAGATTAATTAGCTTACCTTAAGTATAACACAAAAAAATCCAAAAAATAAGCCCCCACCTATTTTTTCAAACTACTATAAAATTGACCAGGCCATTGATTCATAATATAATACCCCTATAAACACAAACCTTATGCCAAAAAAACTTATCTCGGGTATCAAGCCCACTGGACACATGCATTTGGGCAACTACTTGGGCGCGATCAAAAATTGGGTGGAGCTCCAAGATCAATATAGCTGTTCTTTTTTTATTGCTGATCTACATTCTTTGACTATCAAAATTTCCAAAGAAGATCTGCAAAAACAAACCTTTGACTTGGCAATAGATCTGCTGGCTTTGGGCATTAACCCCAAAAAATCTTTCCTCTTCAAACAATCTGAAGTCGTGGGTCACACCGAGCTGGCCTGGATCTTCAATTGCCTAGTGCCGGTCCCTGAACTAGAGCGCATGACACAATTCAAAGATGAAAGTTTGCGTCATCCGGAAAATGTCAACGCTGGCCTGCTTACCTACCCCAGCTTACAAGCCGCCGATATTTTACTTTACTTAGCCGAGTTCGTGCCAGTTGGCGAAGACCAAGTCCAGCACCTAGAATTAACCCGCGTCTTGGCTAGAAAATTCAATAATCGCTATGGCCATTTTTTCCCAGAAATAAAACCAGTCCTGTCCCCAGCCCGACGCTTAATGTCCCTCAATGACTCGGCTAAAAAAATGAGTAAGTCCTTAGGTGAAGCCAGTTACATTGCCATCGCTGATGACCCAGAGACAATAAGTAAAAAAATAAAAAAAGCTGTCACTGACGAACAAGGTATAAAAAATCTTTTGGAACTATATTCTTATTTTGGCCACCCTGAAAAAACAAAATCTTTAAACAGCGCTTTCCAAAAAGGAAAACTAATGAATGTAGAATTGAAAGAAGAGTTAATTAAAGTCACTTTAGATTTCTTGAAACCAATCCAAGAAAAAAGAACATACTTCCAAGACCACCCCAAAGAAGTGGAAAAAATATTGGTTGAGGGAGCCAAAAAAGCCCAAAATGAGGCCGACAAAAACTTGAAAAAAATAAAAAATCTAGTTGGTTTAATATAACCCCCCCCTGACAAAAATACGATTTTTTACTAAAATTTTAATGAAAAACAGGTATTTTTTAATTAAACCTCAAAAAATTCTCCGCCGATTGGCGGAGAATTTTTTAGCCACTTAATTTTATTGCAAACTAATTTTTTCTGCTTTTATTTTTCGCCCCAAATATTTCTGCGCGGCTATTTCAAATCTTTTTTGATCATCGGTAGTCAGAAATATTCTCTGAGCTTTATTTTTTGAAACATGGGCATACTCGGGATGCTTGCTTAGATATTCGCTCAACTTATCAGCCACTATTTTGCCGCTATCCAACACTTTTATATTCTTACCAAAATATTTTTGAATGTCTTTTTGTAGCCAGCCATAGTGCGTACAGCCCAAAATCACTGTATCAGGAAAATGACTCTTTAAGGGACGAATATATTTTTTCAAAATCATTTTGGTCTCCGAATACTTTTCCCAATTTTCTTCAATCAATGGCACTAACAAGGGACAAGCTTGTTGCACTACTTTTATTTTTAAATTTTGAAGTTGCAATTCACGAATATATGATTTTGATTCTACCGTACCACGCGTGCCCATCACGGCCACTACTTTGTTTTTGGTGGCCACACTGGCTAACTCGGCTAAGGGACGGATCACGCCCAAAATATTTTTACCCGGATATTTTTTCGGCAAATAGCTCTGTTGTAATTTTTGCAAAGCATCGGATGAGGCAGTGTTGCAAGCCAAGACAATCAGGGTGCAACCCAAGCCAAACAAATAATCAACCGCCTGCCTAGTATATTCATAAATCACCTCTTGACTATGATTGCCATAAGGAGTGCGAGCATTGTCGCCTAAATAAATATAGTCAAATTGCGGTAACTTTTTTTCAATTGACTTAAAAATTGTTAAACCGCCTAGACCTGAATCAAACACTCCTATCATAACTTTTTTTCATTTAAAACTATTTTTTAAAAAATTAAATTTTAGTTATTTATTACTTTTAATATTTCTTGCTGGCGCTGTTCAGCACTAGGTTTATCTTTGGCTTCAACGGTAATTCTCAATAATGGCTCGGTGTTTGAGGGACGGACATTGAACCACCAGTCCCCAAACTCCACTGTAATGCCATCAATCTCATCTTTGATATTGTCATGATAGTGATAACGAATTTTTTCTAGCTTGGCTGGAATATTTTCCACCTCAATATTAAATTCGTCACCGCGATAATACAAAGAAAAATCTTTGATAATCTCTGATAATGGACGACCATCTTCAGAAATAGCTTGCAAAGCCAGAACCAAAGCAATCAAACCAGAATCAGTATAATAATTTTCTTTGAAAGCAAAATGACCAGAGACCTCACCGCTCATAGAACCCTGCTCCAGGTGCATATGTCTGGCTAAATTGATATAGCCGACCTCACTGCGGATTGGCCTGCCACCCCATTTGGCGATCAGTTCTGGCACAGCGTGCGAGCATATCAGATTGTAGACAATACCCGCTCCAGGATCTTTTTTCAATAACATTTTGGCTAAAAGCAATAGCGTCATATCTCCCCTGATAAACTGACCTTTCTCGTCAAGCAAAAACATACGATCACCATCAACATCAAACATCACACCTAGATCAGCTTTATTTTTTAACACTGTTTGACTGGCTGGCAAATAAGCGTCTTTAGCCAATGGGTTTGGTGGCCTATTGGCAAATTTTGGATCTAGCTCCGAAAAAATGCTTATCAACTCTGCTGGTAATTTGGCAAACAGCTTGGGCAAAATCAAACCAACCATGCCGTTACCAGTATCAGCTAACACTTTTAATTTATTTATTTTCTTAACATCAACAAAGGATAAAATATGTTTAATATGATCCTTACTTATATCCCTTTTTTTATATTTTCCTTTTTTCTCTTCTGGGTGAAAATCACTCAAAGCAGATAGTTCTTTATAAACTTGCTGGCCACTAATATATTTGATACTGTCCGTATACTCTGTGCTATTCATAATCATCTTAAAGCCACCATAACCCGGTGGATTATGAGAAGCGGTGGCCATAAACCCGCAGTCATATTTGAAATAGCCAGTGGCAAAATAAAAATCATTGATAGAAACCAAACCCAGATCATGAACTTCAGCGCCATATTTCAAAAAAACCTCAACAGCCGACTTCATCAATGGTTCCGAGGCCTCACGCACATCTCTGGCTACTACAATTTTTAGATTCTTGACTGGCTTGGGCAATTTACGACTGACCACACTCAAATAGGCCATGGCTATTTGTTTGGCTATTTCGGCATCTATTTGCTGGGGGTATAAACCCCGCACATCATATGAGCGAAAAATACTTGTATCCATAATATTGTTGTTATTGCTCTATCATTTTATCACAAGCCCTTGAGAAAATACAATAAAAACCAGTGGCTTATAATAATTTACAAATACCAAAATATTGGCTAAACTTATGTCATGTCAAAAAATAAAAAAACATTTTAAAAAGATATGACCAAAAAATTTAAAATCATTCCGCCAACAAAAATCAAAATTGTCGAGACACCGGGCAAGGGCTTGGGGGTAATAGCTACAGCCAACATCAAAAAAGGAGAAATCATAGAGACCTTTCCGGTTATTTATTTATCCAAAAAAGATGTGAAATATCTGGATAATGAATCGGACTTACTGACTTTTTATCCTCTTTATTTAGAAACTCACCGCAAAGACTGCATCATGCTGGGCTATGGATCGGTCTACAATCATGACCGCAAAAACCCCAACGCCGACATCTACTATCCCAAAACCAGAAATGACCGCTACCTTCTAATGAAGGCCCTCAAAAAAATCTCCAAAGGAGAAGAGATTGTTTATGACTATGGCTTTGATGATGAAGAAGAATTTTTGGATTTGAAATAATTTATATATTTTTACTCTTTATAAATTTGATAAGGCCAAATTTATTTAACGAGGTAAATTATTTTTTCACTAGACAATTCAAATTATATTTAGTGCGGTAAACATCATTGGCTGATATTTTGAAGCCACCTTGTTTTAATAATTTTCTTAATTCACCTTTGGTAAAATGATGATAATAGCGCCAAAAGATTTTTGTTTTGTCTGGCAGATGATAGGGTATGAAACAGTCGTTCCAAGCTCTTTTTTTAAATATGTTTTTAAAAAAATATTGGCGATATTTTGGTTGCCAAAGATTCCAATTAGTCATAAAGAGCACTCCCTCGGGTTTCAGCCAGCTATATATTTTTTTTAACAAATCCTCTCTGTCTTTTTTAGTATCAAGATGGTGAAAAGAAGCCACCAAACAAATAACCTCAAAACTATTATCCGGAAAATTGATGCTAGCCATATCAGCCAACTGAAAACTAAAATTTGGAAATTGCTTTTTGGCCTGCTCTAACAAATTGGCGCTAAAATCAACCCCCAAATAATCAAATTTTTGGCCGCTTGATTCTAGCACTTTCAACAGACGACCATTACCACAGCCCAAGTCCAAAATCTTGCCCCCAATGGGCAAATATGGTATAAAAACGGATAACTCCTGCCAGGGTACATATCTGGTGTTGGAAAACTCCACGGCTACAGAGTCATAAACATTTTGCAAATCTTTTTTAATATCACTCATGAAAAAAAATAATAAAATATTTGAAGAAATTGTCTTGGAGCTGGCTAGTAGAAAATATGCCTCTGCCTTAGATTTTTCTAAACAACTACGCCAAGCTTTTAGCTCCCGCCAACTACCAGCCAATACTAAGGCTACCTTGATTTCTTGCTATCGTCAATTGTTAAAAAACAAAAAAATAAAAGCTGACAGTAGCTTTGAACAATTATTAAAAAAACGGGCTGTCCGTACTTTATCCGGCGTTTCGGTGATCACGGTGTTGACCAAGCCCTTTATCTGCCCAGGCAAATGCCTTTATTGCCCTACCGAGATCGGCATGCCCAAAAGCTATTTATCCAATGAGCCAGCCGCCGCTCGCGCCAAGATGAACCTCTTTGATCCCTTCCGCCAAGTGACTATGCGTATCCAGGCCCTAGAAAACAATGGCCACTCTGTCGATAAACTAGAGGTGTTGGTCTTGGGTGGCACTTGGTCGGTCTATCCTAGCAAATACCAAGATGAATTTATCCGCGATTGTTTTTATGCGGCTAATATATTTCCCAAAAAAAATAAACGTCAAGCTTTTTCTCTAGAAAAAGAACAAAAAATAAACGAGACCGCCAAATACAAAATCATTGGTCTGACTTTGGAGACCAGACCGGATTTTATAAACCCCGCGGAAATAAAAAGAATGCGTATCTTGGGCACTACTCGCGTCCAGCTTGGCATCCAACACACTGATGACAAAATTTTGAAGTTAATCAAACGCGGACACAATTTAGAACAAAGCATTGAAGCCACCAGACAACTCAAAGAAGTCGGTATCAAGGTAGACCACCACTATATGCCTGATTTACCTGGAAGCACACCCCAAAAAGATCTAGCTATGTTCCAATATGTATTCAGTTCTCCTGACTTACAGCCCGATCAAATCAAGATCTACCCCTGTGTGGTCAATGAGCACGCTGAATTGTACAAATGGTATAAACAAAAAAAATACAAACCCTACACCAAAAAACAGCTACTCGATCTCCTGCTCAAAGTAAAAAAAATAGTTCCGCCATACATACGCATCAATCGCTTGATTCGCGACATTCCGGAAGAAAGCATAGTGGCTGGCAACAAAATCACCAACCTACGTCAGTATCTGCAAAAGGAGCTAGCCCAGCAAGGCGCTTCTTGCCAGTGCTTGCGTTGCCGTGAAGTAAGAGCTGAAAAATATGAACTCAAAGATTTGAATTTAGTGCGACGTGATTATCTAGCCAGCCAAGGTCAAGAAATATTCTTGAGTTTTGAAAACAAAGATCGTAGTAAGGTTTATGCTTTTTTGCGACTGCGTCTAAATCATAATCCTAAAAAAAATATCTTTCCCGAGCTAAGAAATGCCTCTATTGTTAGAGAGTTACATGTCTATGGACAAATGGTACCGGTCTATCAAGAGGCCTTGGATGATGAAATGGGCCAAACTCAGCATTTGGGTCTTGGCAAGCGCCTAATGAAAGAAGCAGAAAAAATAACTTTGGAAAATAAACTAAAAAAAATAGCCGTAATTTCCGGCATTGGCGTACGCAACTACTATCGAAAACTCGGGTATAAATTAGAAGGCACTTACTTGACAAAAAAATTAAGTGTCAAATCGTAGCCATAAAACACAAAAATAATACTGGACCAAACAACACTTTATTTGTGATGTTGACAAATTGATAAAAATATTATAGAATGAGATGTTTCTGTTCTACCTCAATTTCACTCTGGTTCAATCCAAAGATTGCAAGGAGGCCGATGATGAAATGCAAGCGTTTTCCTGACGTGGAAAGCCACTCCATTCACTGGGTAGCAAACATCCCTTTAAAGGAGAAAAAACAACTCCTGGAACTGATGATCCGTCGCTACCCCCAGTATCCCAAAAACAAACGCCAACTCTGGCTCTACGCCCTCTACGCCAATGTTCTCATCCCCGTCATCGAAAACGATGGGGGCATTCCTCAAGATAATTATTTCCAGGATATGCTGAGAGCTATGAATCTAAATGCTTGGTCGATTAGCAAACATTTTGACAGATTGTACAGTCAATTGTTGAAGTTGAAAACAGCTTGAACCAGAACTCTAGAGCCCTCTGTCGCCACACGCGGCCGGGGGCTTATTTTATAATATTGCAGGAAATAACTAATATGCTACACTAAACAATATATTTTGTTATAACTAAAAACAAATACATGAAACACCTAAATCAGCAAGATCCGGCCATTGCCCATATTTTGGAGAAAGAACTCAATCGCCAGCGTCAAGGCGCGGAAATGATTGCCTCGGAAAATTTTGTTTCCTTGGCTGTCCTAGAGGCCACTGCTTCGGTGTTGACTAATAAATATGCCGAGGGCTACCCCAACAAAAGATACTACGGTGGCAATGAGTTCATTGACCAAGCCGAGACATTAGCTATTGAGCGAGCCAAAAAATTGTTCCAAGCCGAGCATGCCAATGTCCAGCCCCACTCTGGTTCCCAAGCCAATGCTGCTGCCTATATGGCTCTAGCCAATCTTCATGATACTATCTTAGGCTTCTCGCTCGCCCACGGCGGACACCTGACTCACGGGCATCCGGTCAATTTTTCCGGCAAGTCATATAATTTTGTCAGCTACGGCGTCAGCAAAGAAACCGAGCTAATTGATTTTGACGAAGTTCGCGCCCAAGCTTTGGCTCACAAACCAAAAATTATTTTGGCTGGCGCTTCAGCTTATTCTAGAAAAATAGATTTTGCCAAATTCAAAAATATTGCCGATGAAGTCGGCGCTTATTTGATGGTCGACATGGCCCATATTGCTGGACTGGTAGCCGCTGGCTTGCACCCTGATCCTGTGCCAGTAGCCGATGTGGTGACCACTACCACTCACAAGACCTTACGTGGTCCACGAGGCGCTATGATTTTGTCAAAAATTAATGATCACTTAGACCAAGACGGAAAAAAGAATCTAGCCCAAAAAATAGACAGCGCTGTTTTCCCCGGACTTCAGGGCGGACCATTGGAACATATCATTGCTGCCAAGGCCGTGGCTTTTGGCGAGGCACTGTCGCCAAAATTCAAAAATTATCAAAAACAAATTTTGAAAAACTGTAAAACTTTGGAAAATAAATTTCATGAAGCTGGGATCAAAATGGTTTCTGGTGGCACTGACAATCATTTATTATTAATTGATGTGACACCTTTGGGCTTGTCTGGTAAAGAAGCCGAAACCCTACTAGACCAGACCTATATCTATACCAACAAAAATATGATTCCTTTTGACACCAGAAAGCCGATGGATCCATCGGG
This sequence comes from uncultured bacterium, assembly GCA_937870675.1. Taxonomy (GTDB): domain Bacteria; phylum Patescibacteriota; class Patescibacteriia; order UBA1558; family GWA2-36-10; genus CALMZN01. The sequence goes on along the minus strand of CALMZN010000022.1, from coordinate 6,366 downwards.
TATTAGATTGGGCACAGCCGCTTTGACTACTCGGGGCTTGAAAGAAAAGGACATAGAAATAATTGCTGATGTTATTATCACAACCTTGAAATCAAAATCGGTTTCAGAAAATAATCAAAATAAAATATTAAATTTGATGGTAAAGTTTCCGCTGTATCCGGAACTCTAACCCCTCCAACCTCCCCTTGACAGGGGAGGAACATTTAAGCCCCCTTGTTAAAGGGGGTTGGGGGATTAATAATACTATGACCAAAATAATTGACGGCAAAGCACTGGCCGCCAAAATCCAACAAGAATTAACTGTAGAAATAAAAACCAAGGACCTGCATCCAGAATTGGCTGTTATTTTGGTTGGTGATGATCCGGCCTCAAAGCTCTATGTACGCCTCAAAAAAAAGGCCTGTGAACAAATTGGCATAGAATTTCATGAATATTTAATGCCTGACAATATCACCTTAGAACAAGTTTTGGAGACCATTGATTTCTTAAACAAAGATGAGCTCACTGATGCTATTTTGATTCAACTACCTCTACCCAAACATTTAGATGCCGATATTATCATCAAGGCCATTGACCCCAAAAAGGATGTGGATGGTTTTCATCCAGAAAATATAAAAAAACTGCTGGCCGGAAAAACTGATTTTGTCCCGGGCTTGGCTTTGGGTATTTTGAAGCTAATCGAATCTACTGAAGAAAATCTAAATAATAAATCAGCTGTTATTGTGGCTAAGGGTGATGTTTTTTTTCAACCACTGACCAAAGTATTGGCTGACAAAAATATTCACGCCCAGCTAGTGGATCCCAAAAATCCGGAATTAAAAAAATATTCACGCCAAGCTGATATTTTGATAGTGGCTATTGGCCAGCCATTCTTCATCAAAGAAGATATGGTAAAGCCAGATGCCATTGTCATTGATGTCGGCACCAATAAAATTGACGAACATCGGGTGGTTGGAGATGTGGACTACAGTGCTGTTTTTGATAAAGTAAGCCACATCACCCCAGTACCGGGTGGAGTGGGGCCTATGACTGTGGCTATGTTGCTCTATAACACAGTGCAACTGCACAAAAATAGAGTAAAATAAAAAACAAACTACTGGTTTTAACCCCCTAAATCCCCCTTGACAGGGGGACTTTTTAAAACTCCTCCCCCTGTTAAGGGGAGGTCGGGAGGGGTTAAAGTAAACTATTTTGCCAGCTTTTCATTTTCCCTACCACTTGGGCTTTTTTTATTTTATCTAAATCAAAAATTCTGATAGCATCCCGCAAATAACAAAAAGCTTTTATTTTATTACCATTGATGTTTTGAATATCAATCTTCCGCCTGCTGGTCTTGCCTTGCTCATCAATATAATCAATTTCCAACTGCTCGCCATTCCGCAAAGCATCTTTGACAATCTCCTCTACTGTGCTGGCTCCACTTTTTTTCCAGCGAGCCACTATCTTTTCTTTTTGCCCGGAGTTGTTGTACCAAATATAGCCATGATCCAAGCCATACTCATAAACCTCTCTAGTCACTTTGACATCTTCCAAACAATATTTAGTCAGATTCTCCCAATCATTGCTTTTGTAATATTGGATGGCATCCAAACCTGAGCCGGACTTGCCATAGCCCAAAGTACTCATGGCCACGCTTTCCAATTTTAACCTATGGCCCAAAGCATAGACAATCTCTTCCAAAATATCCAGGTGATTTATGGTACTCAGGTCAAAATTTTTGTAATAGGGTTGCAAAACAGTAAAATCAAAACTCTTGCTATTGAAACCCACTACCAGCTCAGTATTTTTTAATAATTCCAAAAGCTGGTCAAACTCTCCCTCTCTAAAACCTTTATACGAATTGCGATTATATGAATAAACACCAACCACCGAGACACCCAAAAGATGGCGGTTGTGCTGGCCACCCACTTCATCAAAGGACTTTTTGGTCTCTAGGTCTAAAATTATTGTATCCCCTCGACTAGGCTCGGGATCTTCGACTTTTTTTTCGGTCATATATTTTATTTTTGTCATTCCTGCTCGCCTCTAAAGCGAAACGGGCGCTCGCAATGACGCATCGATATTATACCAAATTTTTCTTATTTTACCACTCGCTGACATCTGGCAAAAAACCATCACTACTATCGTCCAATTCACTGACATATTGCACATCACCATCGGACTTCCCAGCAGTTGATTTGGCTAGCTGATTGTAGTTTAGCAATCGACCATCCAAGTCAGCGATAAACTCCGAGGGCTGGAGCATCTTGAAACCGCCAAAACTCAAATTAGCCAAAGGATAGACCAAATACAACTGTTGCTTGGCGCGAGTGATTGCTACATAAAACAAACGACGCTCTTCCTCCTGCTCTTCTTCACTGACGGCTAAGGGGTGTGGAAAACTCTGATCCGTCAAATTCATGATAAAAACCGCTTGCCACTCCAAACCCTTGGCCTGATGGACAGTGCTTAATATAATGTTATTTTTTTTATTATTAGAATTAACTTCGGCAAATTGCTCTTGCAAAGTAATCTCAGCCAAAAAAGTGCTCAAATCTTGATAGTTGCTGGCAAATACTTTCAACTGCTCCAAATCTTCTAATCGCTCATAAAAATCTGTATAAGTATTTTTTAAATAATCACTATATTCTTCAATGACCAGCCCCAGCAACTCGGTCAAAGTGCTATCTTTTTTGAGCAACATTTTTTCAAACACCGCGCTAATAAAAGACCAGCTTTTTTGTCCAGTTTGGCCAAGCGGAATACTCATGTTTTTTAGCTCCAAACTGCCGTGTTTGATGATAGCTTGAAAAATCTTCTGGGCTGAAGCTGGACCAATGCCTTCATAGAGCTGTAATATCCTGACCCAAGATATTTCATCCGACAAATTATAAAATACTCTCAGCCACGCCAACACATCTTTGATGTGCGCGCGTTCAAAAAACTTCAAACCACCGCGTAGCTCATAGACAATTTGGCGACGATTGAGCTCCATTTCCAAATATTGAGAGTGGTGAGTGGCGCGGAACAAAACTACAATTTCCTTGGGCTCCAAACCATCAGCCAGCAAGCCCTGAATACGATCCGCTATAAAACCAGCTTCCTCACGATTGGTTTTGAGAGCAATCAATTCTGGCTTAATATATTTGGGAATTACGGCCTGCAAATTTTTGGCAAACTGCTTGGTATTGCTGGCAATCACGGCATTGGCTAGTTCTACAATTTCTGGCGTGGAACGATAATTTATTTCTAATTTATGCACCTGACAATTGGGAAAGACCTTGGGGAAATCAAAAATATTTTGGATATTGGCCGCTCGAAAAGAATAAATACTTTGGGCATCATCGCCAACTACTAAAATATTTTTATGCTTCCTAGCCAAATTAAAAATAATTTTGGCTTGCAAAGTATTGGTATCTTGATATTCATCAACCAAAACATGCTCCCATTTTTTGGCCAGCAACTCGCCGACACCATGATCCTCGGTCAGGCGATACCAGTACAATAATAAGTCATCAAAATCCAATAATTTAGCCAACCTCTTACGCTTGTCAAACTCTACTTTTATTTTTTCAAAATATTCGAGTAGCGGCTGCCAGTCAGAATATTTTCTAGCCAGACCTTCTTCAATACTAATCTGTGAATTGGTGGCAAAGCTAAAAATCTCATTGACCACACTAGGTGAAGGCAAGCGTTTCAAGTCCAGCTGGCTAAAAAAATCTTTTATTATATCCTTGAGCAGGGCTTTTTTGTCATCTTCGTCAATAATAGCAAAATCTTTGGGCACACCGACCGCTTCACCATACATTCTCAAGAGCCGGTTGGCCACCGAATGAAAAGTCCCAGCCCAGATGGATAATTTTTTGTCAGGCGACCAATGCAAAAGTGATTTTACCCGCGCAATCATTTCATTGGCGGCCTTGTTGGTAAAGGTCAAAAGCAAAATTTTGTCTGCAGACACTTGTTTGGACAAAAGCCAAGCCACGCGATAAACCAAAGTTCTGGTCTTGCCCGAACCAGCTCCAGCCAAAACCAAGTGCGGGCCTAATTCTGCACTAACCACAGCATATTGCCCTTCATTGAGCTCTTTTTTGAAATCAATATTTACCATAAAGTAGAAGTATTATAACCAATCGTTGATTTTTATACAAATATGTGGTTTAATGCCCCATATAAATAAATTTTATGTCATTTTCTTTAGGAATTGTCGGCCTGCCAAATGTCGGTAAATCTACCATTTTCAAGGCCTTGACCAAAAACAAAGTAGATATTGCCAACTACCCTTTCTGCACCATTGACCCCAATGTCGGTGTAGTAGCCGTACCAGATAATCGTCTAGATCAGCTAGCCAAAATTTCTAATTCCGAAAAAATTGTCCCAACTACCATTGAGTTTGTGGACATTGCTGGCCTAGTCAAGGGCGCTAGTGAGGGACAGGGCTTGGGTAATAAATTTTTAGCTAATATCCGCGAAGTAGATGCCATTGTCCAAGTCATCAGAAATTTTAACGATAACAACGTCATCCATGTCCATGGCCAGATAGACCCAGAATACGACAAACAAATAATTAATTTGGAGTTGATCTTGGCTGATTTGGATACTCTTAGCAAATATTTGGATAAGGTGATTAGCAAAATGAAGGGTGTCTATGAAAAATCCCTTAATCAAGAAAAGGCGGTTTTGGAAAAAGCCCGCACCATGCTGGAAGCCAACCAACTCTTGAATCAAACTACTTGGACTAAGCAAGAAAAAAAAGTTTTAAAAACTTTAAACTTGCTAACTTCCAAGCCAATTATTTATCTATACAATATTGATGAAAATGATTTGGGCAAAGATTTGAACTTGCCCAATAACGCTATTGCTGTCTGCGCCAAAATAGAAGCTGAGCTGGCTGACCTAAAAGCCGAAGAAGCTAGTGAGTATATAAAAGAATTGGGCATCAAAAAAAGCGGTTTGGAGGCCTTGATCCAAGCCAGCTACGAACTGCTAGGTCTAATCACCTTCATCACTACCGGCCCCATGGAAAGCAAGGCCTGGACTGTGACTGCTGGCGCCAAGGCGCCCCAAGCCGCTGGTGTCATCCACACTGATTTTGAAAAGGGCTTTATCCGCGCTGAAGTAGTCAATTGGCAAGATATCATCACTTGCGGTGGTTGGAATCAGGCCAAAGAAAAGGGTTTGATCCGCATGGAAGGCAAGGAGTATGAAATGCAGGATGGGGACACGGTACATTTTCATTTTAACTAGGTGTGGTAAAATATAACCATGCCAAATCTAAGAGGACTGATAATAATCCCCACCTACAACGAACGCGACAATATAGCCAAATTAATTGAGCAAATTTTATGTCTACCAATTTTGGTAGATATTTTGATTATTGATGACAACTCGCCCGATGGCACTGGTAGTATTGTCGAAGAATTACAAAAACAAAATCCTCGCCTCCACCTACTGAAAAGGTCCGGCAAACTTGGTTTGGGCACTGCCTATATTGAGGGTTTCCAAATTGCCCTCGAACAAAATTATCAATTTATTATTACCATGGACGCTGATTTTTCTCATGACCCCAAATACTTACCGGAGTTGATAGCCGGCCTTGCTAATTATGACTTAATCATTGGCTCGCGATATATAAAAAATGGCGGTGTCAAAAACTGGCCTTTTAAAAGACGTTTTTTAAGCCGAATGGGTAATTTTTATGCCAAAACTATTTTGAATACCCCGATTAATGACAATACCGCCGGTTTTATGGCCATAAAAATCAGTGCTTTACAAAAAATAGACCTTAATCGAATCAGTGGCAAGGGCTATGCTTTTCTTATGGAACTGAAATATGCATTGTTTAAAAATAATGCCAAAATAAAAGAAGAGCCCATTATTTTTGTAGAAAGAATTTTAGGCAAATCCAAAATCTCTTCCAATATTATAAAAGAGGGACTGCTAATGCCTTGGTTGCTAAAAATACAATATGGGAAAAATAAAAAGGACTCTTAAAGAACTAGCATCACCGTACTTGCTGGTTATAAAATATCTAACTTGGGAATTTATTCTTTTTTTTGTTTTATTAATATTATTTTTAGAAAATACGCTCAATTTTTTATGGGAATTTTTATTAGAAAAAAATATTTACTCAGTTTCTAATCAACTAACTATTAAAGCGTTATTGTGTATTTTTCCAATTCTGCTAATTTTTTATTTTCTGACGTATTCCTATTTTTGGGCAATCAAAAAAAATAACAACAAAACTAAAATAACTATTATAATCTGCATTTTAATAATCCAGGGATTAACATTGGCTACCAGAATCAATCTTAGATTTAAAAATCCCAGCATAGACATATTACCTCACGACGGAATTATACAGACTGAAGTGGCAATGGATCTATT